>NZ_JBBDGN010000019.1:0-48984 GCF_037204145.1 Microbacterium istanbulense | reverse complement strand
GGTTTGAGGCTGAGCGGGCGCGGCGAGTCTTCCGCAAGGAGGCCTTATCGAAGACCCAACGCGCGAGCGAGCGTCAGCGTGTCCTCCGCACCAGGCGGGCCCGCGTAGCCGTTCTGTGACATAACGATGAGATCCTGCCCGCCAGGAAGGGCGTACGCGCGGGCAACCCGGCTCGGTGTTCTCCACGACGCAGCAAAGTCGCGACCGGAGCCGAGACCGAGGCGTTCAGCGACCGCAAACCACGGCTTGCCAAACGCGAAGACGTGGGACGCATCGAGGCCCGCGATTGGTTCGAACAGGTACTCCCGGACAAGACTGGCGGGAGGATTCATTGCGGCCGTAACGCCGGATGAATGCCAGGGGTACAGCTCGAAGAAGACGCCATCGGCTGACGGCCAATCGTTGTCATCGAGCAGCCGACGGGCAAAGCTGAACCGGTTTTGGTAGAAGCGGTTCGGGCCCGCGAACGACTCCCATTCGGTGCTTGCGTAGGGAACTGTGGAGGCCCACTCGTGGTAGGCGCTGGACTGAAGCTGCTGGAAGAACACGCCCCCCGGAGACTGGAAGCGAGGAACCGCGGCGCCGGGGTTCAGGCCGAGCATCACAATTGGGGCAATGTTCCCGAGGAGGCGCCCGGTATACGGCTCCGGGAACACATCAACACGGACTTCGCCGCGGCCACTGCCGCGGTACGAGTCAAACCATGGGGTCAATTCAGCCGGCACATCTGTGTCGCCATCGATCCAGCGGCGGATGTGCTGATCCCAGTACTCCACCAGTCCGCGTAAGTCGGTCATAGCTCTGACCTTAGTTCCGACCGCTCGCCTGCCCTCACGCTGTCGGCTGCTCGCCTCTGCTCAGGACGGCTTCGGAACCCACTTCCAATACGTCAGCGAGAAGCCGTACTTCTTCGTGGAGCCGAAGTAGTTGCAGTTGTCGCCGGCGTAGATGTACCCACCCGACGCAGTGATGGACTGCGCGGTCACCTTCTTGCCGTAGTCGCAGAGGGCCTTGGACGAGTAGCCGTACTTGTCGACCCTGAAACTCTGCTTCACCATCTCATACGCCTGCGCAGGCGCCGCCACGGCGATGCCGCCGCCGACAGTGAGACAAGCCGCCAACGCTGCGGCCGCGAGACGATTCTTGATGATCATGTGATCCCCCCGATTGTTTCGTGTGCGCACATTGTGGCACGGGCGCGGCCAGCCGTCACCCCCGCAGCGCCGTCACTCCGCATCCCGCACCAGCAGCGCCAATCGCACGCGATTCGCCTCGCCCAACTTCGCGAACACGTGCGTCAGGTGGGTCTTCACGGTCGCCTCTGAGCAGAACAGGCGCGCGCCGATCTCGGCGTTCGACAGGCCCTCACCAACTGCGAACGCGACCTCTCGCTCGCGGACACTCAACTGCGCCAGCAGCGCCTGCGCGGCCTCGCGCCGCACCTCGCGCCCATTATCGGCGAACCGCTCGATCAACGCCCGCGTGTGCGCGGGGCTCAGCATCGCATCGCCGGCGGCGACGATCCGTACCGCGTCGATGAGCTCGCGCGGGGGAGTGTCCTTGAGCAGAAAGCCGCTCGCGCCCGCCTCGATCGCCGCGAACACATGCTTGTCGAGATGGAATGTCGTGAGCACCAGCACGCGCGGTGCATCCGCCATCCCCGCCAGTCGCCGCGTCGCCTCGATGCCATCGACCTGCGGCATCCGAATGTCCATCACCAACACCTCGGGTCGGGTGCGCGCCACGAGGTCCGTCACTTCCGCGCCATCGGATGCCTCCCCGACGACTTCCACATCGTCCGCCGACGACAGGATGCCGCGTAGCCCCGCCCGCACCAGCGCGTCGTCGTCGACGAGTCCCACCCGGATCATGCGTTCTCCTCCCACGGCAATCGCACCCGCAGGTCGAACCGGCCCTGCAGCGCCCGCGCCTCGACTATTCCACCTAGTACCTCCACGCGGCTGCGCAGGCTTGCCAGCCCCGTGCCCGCACCACGCTCACCGCCGGGCGTCAACGGATTGCTGACCCGCACCTCAATCCCGGCCCCTGGTGCCCCCGACAGCACGATCTCCACCGGCGCGCCCGGCGCATGCCGGTGCGCATTTGTCAGCGACTCCTGCACCGCCTGATAGATCACTCGTCCGGTCGACGAGGGCACGCCGGCCCCGCCGGCATCCAGCTCGTCGCGCAGGGTCACCTCGGCACCGGCTGCGCGGCTGGCCTCGACCAGCTGCGGGATTGTGCTCAGCGCGGGCGCCGGATCGCGACGTGCATCCGCCCCCAACGCTCGCACCACCGCCCGCAGTTCAGCCAGCCCTGACCGCGCCGTCTCGCGGATCTGCTCGGCGGCCGAGACCACGGTCGCCTCCTTCGCATTCACCTCGAGCGCGCCGGCCTGCATCGTCACCAGCGCGAGTACATGTCCGAGCGAGTCGTGCATCTCCTGCGCGATGCGCTCGCGCTCGGTGTGCACGGCTCGCTGTGCCGCCAGCTCCCGTTCGACCTCGGCCCGCACCGCTTGCTCGGCCGCGGCCTCCGCGAATTCTCGTCGCCGCCGGATGTACTGACCCACGAGCGTGGGGGCCACACCCACGATCACCACGGTCAACGGCACCCCGAGCGTCACCCCTACCGGCGTCGCCCCGGCCAGCGTGTCGCGGTAGGCGATCACGGCGCTGGCGAGCAGGCCACCGACCGTGGCGATCGACCACACCCAGGCCCCGCGCCGTCGGATCGCCAGACTCATCGCGCCCACCATGAAGACGGAGAACGTGCCAGACACGATCGCGATCAGTCCCAACAGCGGCAACGCGAACGGCATCCGCACCCGCAGCACGACGGCGGCGATCACCGGAACCAGCAGCACCAGCTGCACCACCAGCTGCCATCCTTCGGCGAAACCCAGCGGACTGCTGTTGATGTACAGCAGTCCGATCGTCGCGAGATAGAGCAACAGGGCGCCCCACTGCATCCTGCGCAGCGACTTCCGAGTCTCGACGGCGGCGTCCATGCCCCGAGCATAGGTGGCCGTGCCGTGCCGCCGAATGCCACCCACGGCGCGGCGACACTACGACTTTCGTCGCAGCGCGCCGTCGCCGTCCAGGCGATGTGCGGACGGATGCTGCACCGCGAGGCTGAAGGCATGACGAATCCAGCGATGAACCCCTCCGGCGCCCTCATCGTCGCCGAGCACGTGAGCAAGTCGTACCCCGTCGGGGCGTCGACCGTCGAGATCCTGCACGACGTCTCCTTCACCGTGAGCGAAGGTGAGGTCTGCGCGATCATGGGCCCCTCCGGCTCGGGCAAGTCCACCCTGATGTACTGCCTCGCCGGCCTCGAACCCCCGACCGCAGGCGCGGTCAGCCTGCTCGGAGATGGCATCGTCGGGCGCTCCCGCACGCACCTCGCGCACCTGCGCCGCAGCGACCTGGGATTCGTGTTCCAGTCGTACAACCTCATGCCCACCCTCTCGGCGTTCGAGAACGTCGCCCTGCCCTTCCGGCTCCGCGGCGACCGCATCGACCGGGAGCGCATCGAGGCCGCCCTCGCCGCCGTCGGTCTCGCCGGCCGCGGCAGCTCGCTGCCCCCGGCGATGTCGGGCGGTGAGCAGCAGCGCGTCGCGATCGCCCGCGTGCTCGCCCAGCGCCCCCGCATCCTCTTCGCCGACGAGCCGACCGGCGCGCTCGACTCGCACTCCGGGGCCCTCGTCTTGTCCGAACTGCAACGCATCGGCTCCGCTGAAGGTCAGTGCGTGCTCGTCGTCACTCACGATCCGGGTGTCGCGGCGGCCTGCGATCGTGTCGTCTTCCTGCGTGACGGGCACCTCGTCGACCAACTGCTCGCACCCACCGCCGAGGCGGTGGCCGCACGACTCGCGAGCCTCGAGACACGCCCCGCAGCCACACCGCAGCGTGTCGCCGAGGAGGTGCAGTGATGCGCACCCTCGTCTGGGCCGAGCTCCGCGGCGCGTGGTCATCGTGGCTTGCCGTGCTCATCGCCTTCATCGCCACGAGCTTCGCGATCGTCCTCGCCCTGCTGCTGCTCGACAGCATGAACGCCACCATCGCGACCGGACAGGTGCCCGCGGTACAGGCCCCGGCCCTGCAGTTCATCCCCGCGTGGAATCTCGCCCTCGCCGCGATCGGCACCCTCAGCGTGATCGGTGCCGTGACCGGCCTGGTCGTGCAGTCCCGTCGCGGCGCGCTCGCGCGGCTCTCCCTCGCCGGAGCGACACCCGGGCAGGTATCCCGGATCGTGTTGGCGCAGCTACTCATCGTCTCGATCGGCGGTGCGGTGCTCGGCTCCCTCTTCGCCATCGCCCTGCAACCCGCCGCCATGCAGATGATCCTCGGTGACCGTGGCGTCGCAGCGGAGGCCGCCGTCATCCGCGTCAGCCCGCTCTCCATCGCGATCGGAAGCATCGGGTTCGTGCTCTTCGCGCTCCTCGCAGGACTCCGTCAGGCTCGGGTCGCCGCCGCCATCGCGCCCGTTGAGGCCCTGCGCGCAGCCTCCGGCGTGCCCAACAGGCGCCGCGGCGTCGCCCGCTGGATCGGCGCCGGTCTGCTGACGCTGGCCATCATCGGTCTCGCCGTCGGCACCACGACCCTCGCTCCCGAACTCGGCCCCGACGGTGCCGACTCGGTGCTGCAGGTCTCGGTCATCTGCATGCTGCTCAGCGGCGCCGTGCTCTCGCTGTGCGCGCCCCTCACCGTCGGCCTGCTCACCCGGGCGTGGACGGCTCTCATCCCGTCGCGCTCTGCACCCTGGGTGCTCGCCCGCGCCGCGGTCATCGCCAAGGGCGAGCGCCTCGCTCGCACCGTCACGCCGATCGCGCTTACGATCGGGCTTCTCGTCGGACTGGGCACCATCGTCGCCTCGACGGTGGCGCTGCTCGCCGCGATCGGACACCCCGGCATTGAGGGCACCACCCTCGTGTCGATGCTGGTGCTCATCGCCCTCGTGCTCATCGTGTCGATCTCGGGCGGCATCAGCGTGGTGCTGATGATGTCGCGTCAGCGCGAAGCCGAACTCGCCCTCGCCGGTGTCGCTGGGGCCACGCCGCGGCAGCAGGTGCTCATCACCGTGTTCGAAGGCGTCATCATCTCGATCACCGCGACCCTGCTCGGGCTCGTGATGACAGCCGTCGGAATGGCCGTGTTCATCAGCGGACTCGCCGCGCTGGGCCTGCAGGCACCCTTCGTCGTTCCCTGGGGCGACTTCGCCGGCGTCACCCTGGTCTGCGCGGCGATCGTCATCGCGGCCACCACGCTGCCGATCCTGCGTTCCCTGCGCCGACCGGCGCGGCAGGTCGTGGCACAGCTCGCCGCCGAGTGATGACGGATGCCGTCGCGGGAGGTCAGGACAGGCCAACCTGCGGCGGCCTCATACGCACCCGGATCGATGTCAGGCGACGCCTCGGTCAGGTGCGGCGGCGGTCGTGCCGCAGCCGAGCGACCACCGTCGCGGCGGCCACGATCGCGGCGGCGACGATAGCGGCGACGCCGGTCGTGACCGAGTACGGCTCATCTCCCAGTCGCGCGACGCCCACCCACGACAGCCCCCAGCACAGCGACAGCGCGGGAGCGATGCGCCCGCCGCCCCAGAGGGCCAGCGCGACGCCGACTCCCGCTGCGACGGCCAGCACGAGCACCGCCCAGAGCTCGGGGTCGAGGCCGAAGCCGTCGAAGCCGGCCGCGACGAGCACGGCTGTGGCGTTCGCCGCGGTCGCGACGATGACCCATCCCAGGTAGAGGCCGATCGATCCGTCGGCGACGACCGTCTCGACTCGGTTCTTCGGGGGCGTGCCGCGCAGCACGACGAAGAGCCGGCAGAGCACGGCGAGCAGAACGACGATGATCGGCAGGCTGAGTGGGAGCAGGTCGAGCTGCACGCTCGCGATCCATACCGCGTTCAATACGAGCGACGCGGTCACCCACCACCCGAGACGCCGCTGGCGCTCGTCGTGGCGTTGCGCCGGCAACACCTGCCAGATCGCGTACGCGAGCATGCCGGTGTAGATCACGCTCCAGATGCGGAACGCGCCCGTGCCCGGGGCGATCAGGGTCGAGTCGGCATCCAGCGCGCCGCCGGCCGCGTCTTGGATCGGCGTGCCGACGATGACACCGGAGCCGATGAACGCCGCCACGATCGCGAGCACCGAGCTGACGAGCACGATGATCTGGCGGGAGAGGTCACGACGCTCGCGGGAAGCGGTACCCTCGGTGCCGACCGTGGTGGGCGGGGCGGATGCGGCCATCGTCACTCCGCCGACGGTGCCACGCGCACCCGGATCGACTTCATCAGCGGCTGATCGCTCTGCGCGCTGTAGTCCTTCGCCCCGATGAGCACGTTCAGCTCGGGCATGTACCCGGCCGCACTGCCGCGAGGGATGTCGTACTCCAGCGCACGGAAGCGCTGCACCGACCGCGTCGTGCCGTCCTTCGAGTACGAGACGATGTCGACGAAGGCGCCCTCCTTGATGCCGCGCATGCGCATGTCCTTGCGGTTCATGAAGATGAGCTCGCGGATGTTGCGGATGCCGCGATACCGGTCGTTGTTCGAGTAGATCGTGGTGTTCCACTGATCGTGGGAGCGCATGGTCTGCAGCACGAGGATGTCGGCATCCTCGGGGATCACGTTCGGCAGGGGAGCCAGCGAGAACTCCGCCCGCCCGGACGGCGTGCGGAAGTCCCGCTCGCGCGCCGGCTGGGGAATGCGGAAGCCATACGGCTGTTCGACGAGCTGGTTGTACCCCTCGAAGCCGGGCAGCACCTTCGCCATCACGTCGCGGATGCGGCTGTAGTCGTCGATGTAGTCCTGCCAGGGCGTCACCGAGTTCTCGAGCGTCGCCATCGCGATGCCGGCGACGATCGCCGGCTCGCTGCGCAGGTGCTCGGATGCCGGGCGGCGCGTGCCCGTCGACAGCTGCACCGAGCTCATGGCGTCTTCCATCGAGATCGACTGCGGGCCGTTCTTCTGCAGGTCGGCCTCGGTGCGGGCGAGGCACGGCAGGATCAGCGCGTTGCGGCCGTGCACGAGGTGGCTGCGGTTGAGCTTGGTGCTCACCTGCACCGTGAGATCGCACTGGTTCAGGCCCGCGGCCGTGAACGGAGTGTCCGGTGCGGCCCGCACGAAGTTGCCACCCATGCCGACGAAGACCTTCACGGCGCCGGCGTGCATCGCGGCGACGGTGTGCACCGTGTCGAGTCCGTGCGTCCGCGGCGAGGTGATGCCGCACACCTCGTCGAGCCGGTCGAGCCAGGCGGCGGTGGGGTTGTGATTGATGCCACAGGTGCGGTTGCCCTGCACATTGCTGTGGCCGCGCACGGGCGAGGGGCCGGCACCGGGGCGCCCGATGTTGCCGCGCAGCAACAGCAGGTTCACGATCTCGCGGATCGTATCGACCGCGTGCTCGTGCTGACTGACCCCCAGACACCAGCTGATCACCGTGCGGTCGGCGGCGAGGTAGATCTCGCCGGCCCGGCGGATCTCGGGCTCGCCGAGACCGGCCTGTTCGACCAGCTCGGCCCAACTCGTCGCCTCGACGATGCGGCGGTAGGCCTCGAACTCGTGCGTGTACTCGTCGATGAACGCCTGGTCGAGCACGGAGGGATCGCTCTCGGCCGCCTCGAACACGACCTTGGCCATGCCGCGGATGAGCGCGAAGTCGCCGCCCGGTCGCACCTGCAGGTTGTCGGTGCTCGTCGGGGTGGTGTGGAACGTCGCCATGTCGATGATCTCGTGCGGCACGATCGTGCGCGTGGCGCCTGCCTCGATGAGCGGGTTCACATGCACCACCTGTGCGCCCCGATCGACTGCGGCCGCAAGGGTGGTGAGCATGCGAGGCGCGTTGGATGCCGCATTCACGCCCATCACGAACAGGGCATCGCACTGGTCCCAGTCCTCGAGGTCGGCGGTGCCCTTGCCCGTCGCGATCGAGGCGGTCAGCGCGCGCCCGGAGGCCTCGTGGCACATATTGGAGCAGTCCGGCAGGTTGTTCGTGCCGTACTCGCGGCTGAAGAGCTGGTAGAGGAAGGATGCCTCGTTGCTCAGCCGCCCAGAGGTGTAGAACGCGGCCTGATCGGGGCTCTCGAGGGCGCGCAGCTGCTCGCCGATCATGGCGAAGGCGTCGTCCCAGCTGATCGGCTCGTACCGGTCGGTGGCGGCGTTGTAGACCATCGGTTCGGTCAGGCGCCCCTGATCCTCCAGATCGAAGTCGGTCCAGTTCGCCAGTTCCGTGACGGTGTGGTTCTGGAAGAACTCGCGGCCCACCCGCTTGTGCGTCATCTCCCAGGTGACGTGTTTGATGCCGTTCTCGCAGATGTCGAGCGTGACACCCTTGTCATCCGGCCAGGCGCACCCGGGACAGTCGTAGCCGCGCCCCGGGTGGTTCATCACGAACATCGCCTTGGTGCCGGCGAACGGCTCGCGGGTGCGGATGAGCACATCGGCGACGGAGAACGCCGCACCCCAGCCAGCGGCGGGGTGGTCGTATCCGCCCTTGCTCACCCAACGTCCGTCGGTGGCGGGACCGAAGCCGCCTTGACGGGGGACATCCTGCATCAGGCCGAAAGCTTCACCCATACCTGCTCCTCGGAGATCTCGACCGCGGAGCCCTCCGCGACGAGGTGACTGGCACTTACTCGAAGCATACGCTCCAGCCGCCTGCGGGCAACGGACCCCGCCGCACGGGGGAGTAGGCTCCCGGCATGGGCCGGATCACGACACGACGATCTGTCGTGAAGATCATGGTCGGCGACGGTGCGCATCGCCGCGCCGACACTCTTGCCGTCGAAGAGCCGCTCGAGATCCGCGTCGAGGGTGAGCCGCTCGCGGTCACCATGCGCACACCGGGCCATGACGTCGAGCTCGCGGCCGGATTCCTCGTGTCGGAGGGGATCATCACCGACGGCGAGGGCTTCCGCTCGGCCATCCACTGTGGCGGCCCCGGCACCGGCGGGCAGGAGAACACGTACAACGTGCTCGACGTCGCCCTCGCGCCCGGCACACAGGTTCCGGATGCCGCGGCCCGGCGCTTCTACACGACGAGTTCCTGCGGCGTGTGCGGCAAGGCGAGCATCGACGCGGTCGAGACCGTCTCGCGCTACGACGTCGCTCCCGACGACCTCGTCGTGGATGCCGAGTGGGTCGCCGCTCTTCCCGACCGGCTGCGCGCTGAACAGGCTGCGTTCGACAAGACGGGCGGTCTGCACGCCGCGGGGTTGTTCGATGGTCGCACCGGTGAACTGCTGGTGCTGCGTGAGGACGTCGGTCGGCACAACGCCGTCGACAAGGTCGTCGGCTGGGCCGTGCTGCAAGACCGGCTTCCGCTGCGCCAGACGGTGCTGCAGGTGTCGGGGCGGGCGAGCTTCGAACTCGTGCAGAAGGCCGTCATGGCGGGCATCCCGATGCTCACCGCGGTGTCGGCGCCCTCGTCATTGGCGGCCGAACTCGCCGATCGGGCCGGTCTGACGCTGGTCGGCTTCGTCCGCGGACGCACGATGAACGTCTACGCCCACGCGCACCGGATCTCCATCGAAGGAGCGATCCGGTCGGGCGCCGGCCCCGAATAGGCTCCGAGCATGGCCCTGGAAGATCTCCTGCTCCGACTCGACGCGCTCGCCGGCGGGCGGCAATCCGGCATCCGCATCGAGGACACCGACCGCACCCATCCCGCCACCAGGCGGGCCTTCGTCTGGATCATCTGGCTGCTCGCACTGGAACTGCTCATCGGTGTGGCCGCGGTGGTCATCGCGCTCGTGCTCTTCGCCCAGGGATATGAGGTGCCATTCAGCGTTTGGATGCGCACGGTGATCGTGCTCGGCATGACCGCGACGCTGTTCTACTTCGCCTGGCGCGCCTCACTCGGGTGGCGGTGGGCGTATCAGCGTCTGCGGCTGTTCGCACAGATCTTTCCCGTCATCACGCTGGTATTGGCGGCCATCCCGGGGCTCTATCCGACCTGGATGGTCACCGAGCAGATCATCTTCAGCCTCATCATGATCGGCATCGCCGACTTCCTCACGAGCGACCACATGCGTCACGCATTCCGCAAGCCGGAGCCCACGGCGCCATGACGCACGCGCCCGACAGAAGGACCCCACCGCCGGTGACCGAGACGCGCGAGGCTCAGGCGCACCGGCGGCGACTGAGCCTGCGCATGCAGCAGCCGCTGCCGACGGCGACGCTGCTGGATCGCATCTTCTTCCTCATAGCCACGGCATCAGCGATCTGGCTCGCGGTGATCGTCGCGATCCAGGGCGTCGGCTCCTGGTGGCGCCTGCTGCTGTTCATCCCGGTGTGGGGCATCCTCGCCTACCTTGCGCTGCCGCGGCTGCACAAGATGCTGTCCGATCTCTACGTGCCCGACTACTTCTTCGGCCGCACCCGCACACCCGACGGGCTGCTCGGCGACCCGGTGAACATGGCCGTCGACGGATCGTTCGAGCAACTGGATGCCACGATGCGGCGCGCTGGCTGGCATCGCGCCGAGGAGATCACGGCGCGATCGACGTGGCTGATCATCGTCTCGACGCTCACCGGCAGGAGCTATCCGACGGCTCCGGTCTCGACCCTGATGCTGTTCGGCCGCCGCCACGATGTCGCCTATCAGCAAGAAGTCGAGGGCAACCCCAAGCAGCGTCACCACGTGCGCTTCTGGCACACACCCGAGGGGTGGCTCCTGCCCGGCGGCGCCGCAGTGGACTGGCTCGGAGCCGGCACGTACGACACGGCCGTCGGCTTCTCGTGGTTCACGCTGCAGGTGACCCATCGGATCGACGAGAACACCGACATCGAGCGGGACTACGTCGTCTCGTCGATGGTCGAGGCCGACCCCGCGGGCGGCGTCGAGAGTCTGCCGAACTTCACCACCGGTTACCACTCGCGCAACGGGGGCGGGGATCGCTTCATCACCGACGGTGCGTTGCCGATCGTCGATGTGTCGCAGGTTGTTCCGGCACCCGGCGATGAGGTCGAGATCGAGCCTCCCGCCTCCACTCGCAACGCGTACAAGCGCGCTCCACTGTCCGCGATCGCCGCCGCCGTGCTCACGATCGGCGTCGCCGTGCTCGACATCGTCGTGCTCGCCGTGGGTGTGTTCACAGCCTCGAGCGATGGCGCCGATGACAGTACCCTCGTCCTCGTCCGCGTCGTGCTGCTGACGTTTCTCGGCATCCTGCTCACCGTCGAACTGCTCCTCGTGCGCGCGTTCCTGCGGCGCGGCCGGCGAGCACGCGTGGTGCTCATGTCGCTGCTGACGCTGTCGATCCTCTCGGCAGCACTCAACTACCTCTACGGCATCTCCACGCTGCAGTTCGACTGGACCCTGCTGTCGGCGAGTCTGCAGTGCATCGCCCTCATCTCGTTCGCGACCGACTCCACCGCGCGCTGGGTGCGCAGCCGCGGAGATGAAGATGCCTCTGGCGCGTCTGCCGTGCGCGACTGATTCAGGGGCGCGGAATCACGCCCGCGCCCTCACGCAGCTCGAAGACGAGCTGCGTCTCGGTCGCGCGCACGACATCGTGCACGGTGATGCGCTCGAGCACGATGTCGCGCAGTGCGGCGGCATCCGCCACGGCCAGGTGCACCAAGAAGTCGTCGGCGCCGGCGATGTGGAACACCTGCAGCACGCCGGGGGTGGCCGCCAGATCGTCGAAGAGCGCCTCGACACCCGGCTTGCTGTGGTTGCCGAGTCGAACCCGGATCACGGCCTGCACCGGATGACCCACGGCGGCCGGATCGATCAGCAGGCGCGTACCGCGAATCACACCACGATGGCGAAGTGAGCGCAGCCGGAACGCGCAGGTGGAGGCAGGAATGCCCAGCGCGGCGGCGATCTCTTTCACCGTGGAATCGGGGCGTTCGGTCAGCGCTCCGAGGATGCGAAGGTCGAGGGCATCCGCCGTGCCGGCTTGTGCATCGGACAACGCGAGCCTCCTGTCAGCGCCAGATGTTGTGTCTTGACCAAGGTACGGCGGCAATTCATGTTGAGGCAACAGCCTCTCTGGACAATCGCTGTCGTGGAGCGCACGCTGGGCGACATGCTTGATCAGCCGCTGCATCCCGACACGCTCGCCGTCCACGCCGGCCGCTCAGACTTCGCCGCCCTCGGCGTGCACGCCGCTCCTATCGACCTGTCATCGACGAACCCGCTGCCGGACATCCTGCATGGCGGCGACTCCTACGAGTCGATGGCCACGGGCGGGCACCCATTGCCTGACGGCGGCAACGTGTACGCACGGCTCTGGAACCCCACGGTCGCCCGGTTCGAGGAGGCTCTGGCCGAGCTCGAGCACGCCGAGACGGCAGTGGCGTTCTCATCGGGGATGGCAGCGATGACCGCCGCGGTCCTGTCGCACACCACGGCGATCGGCAAGCGTCACGTCGTCGCGGTGCGTCCGCTGTACGGCGGTACCGACCATCTGCTCGATTCGGGGCTGCTCGGCGCCGAGGTCACCTTCTGCGAGCAGGATGACGTGGCCGCGGCGGTGCGCGCCGACACCGGCCTCATCGTGCTGGAGACACCGGCGAACCCCACGCTCGACCTCGTCGACATCGCATCGGTCGTCACGCAGGCGGGCGACGTACCGGTGCTGGTCGACAACACCTTCGCCACCCCGCTGCTGCAGAACCCCCTCGACCTGGGGGCTGCGATGTCGCTGCACAGCGCGACGAAGTACATCGGCGGTCACGGTGACGTCATCGCCGGGGTGATCGCGTGCGCCGAGCCGACCGCGCAAGCACTGCGCCGCGTTCGGGCGATCACCGGTGCGCTGCTGCATCCGCTGGGTGCCTACCTGCTGCACCGGGGGCTGGCGACGCTGCCCGTGCGCATGGAGCGCCAGCAGCGCAGTGCCCAGCGCCTGGCCGACTGGCTGGCGGAGCAGGATGCCGTGTCCGAGGTGTTCTATCCGGGAACACACGATCCCCGCGGACTCGTCGGCACGCAGATGCGGGGGAGCGGGGCGATGATCGCGGTGCGGCTGCGCGGTGGATACGCCGCAGCCGAGGCGCTCACTGGTGCGGTCAGCCTGTTCACGCACGCCGTCTCCCTTGGCGGCGTCGACTCGCTCATCCAGCATCCGGCCGCGCTCACCCACCGCCCCGTCGCCGCCGAGGCGCGCCCCGGCGCCGACATCGTGCGGCTGTCGGTCGGTCTCGAAGACGCCGCCGACCTCATCGCCGACCTGCAGCACGCCCTCGCGAAGGCAGAGGTGGTTGCCGCGGTGTGACGGCGAACGAGGGCCCGACGGCTGTGCGACAATTCGGTCGTGTCTGTGGAATCGCCCTCGTCTTCTACCCGCCAGCGAAGCCTCTCCCGTGACGTGATGCACACCTTGGGCGTCGCGGTCGGACTGCTCGTGCTGTACTTCACCGTGCCGCTCACGCGGCGTGATGTGACAGACGTGTGGCTGGTCCTCATCGCCTGCGCGGCCTTCGCACTGTTCGCCGTTGCCGTCATCCGGATGCTGGCTCGCGGCGCAGGACTGTTTCGACTGCTCACCCTGCTGATCACCGTGGTCATCGCCGTCTCGCTGGGCTTCTACGCGCTCGCGGTCAACAGCCCCGCCGAGATCAGCGGACTCGACACGCGCATCGACGCGTTGTACTTCACGCTCACCACGATGACCACGACCGGGTACGGAGACATCCATGCGACCGGGCAGCTCGCCCGGGTGCTGGTCTCGGTGGTGTTCGTCTTCAACATCGTCTTCATCGGCATGCTCGGGTCGCAGCTGTCCAAGAGCGGGTTGCTCGATCGCTTCCGCCGGGATCCGAAGGAGTGAGCGTGCGCCCGGCCGCCGCGCTCATCGTGCTCAAGCCCGCACTGACCGCGATCATCGCGGGAGGCCTGGCCGGGCTCGTGGCCATCCTCACCTTCCAGCTCATGATGGGCGCGCAGCACCTGATCTGGGAGACCGGAGCGCCGGTGGACGGCCCGGGGCCGGTGCGCATCGTCGTGACGATCCTGATCGGGGGAGCGCTGCTCATCCTGCTCGCGCGGATCAGCCCGTCGGAGACCGTCGATGAGCTGCTCGACGACGCCGACCAGCCGTGGGTGCAGTCCTGGAAGAAGATCCTGCTGACAGCACTAGCAGCCACTGTCGCCGTCGCCTTCGGCGGCGCGATCGGGCCCGAGGCCGGTCTGTTGGCGGTGGTCATGGGATGCGGCGCCATCGTGTCTCGGCGAATCGCGCACAGTGAGGCGCGGGCCATCGCCCAGGCCGGTGTCGCCGGTGCGCTGGGCGGGCTTTACGGATCGCCGCCCGCCGCGGCGGCCATCGACGGCAGGGGAGACCGGCTCACGCCGAGCAAGCTGATGTCGTTCGTCGCCGGCATCTCGGGCTTCCTCGTGTTCGTCTACTTCGCGACGAACGTCTTCGGCGGCCATGGTCTCGCCGGCATCCCCCTCCCGCAGGGGCGAGAGGGACAGGATTGGCTGGTCATCTTCCCGGTGATCGTCGGAGCGTTCTGCGGCATCGGGTTCCGCGCCCTGCACGGCGCCGCCGACCGTGTCACCGCACGCATCACGCGGCCCTGGCTGGTCACCGTCATCGGCACCGTACTCTTCGCTGCGCTCGCGGCGGCATTGCCCCTGGTGCGCTTCTCCGGGCACGACGAACTCGATGACATCCAGACGCTGTTCGCACAGGGGGAGGGTGGCCAGCTCTGGTTGCTCGCCGCCGCAAAGATCGTCGCCGTCGTGCTGTGCCTCTCGTCGGGCTGGCGGGGCGGTGAGATCTTCCCGCTCATCTTCGTGGGTGCTGCCGCAGGCTCGGCCACCGCGCTGCTGTTGCCAGATGTCGACCCGGCCGCGGCCGTGGCCGGGGCCCTCGCAGCGACCATCACCGTGGGCTGGCGGCGGCCGCTGGCTGCGTTGCTGCTCCTGCTGCTGCTCATCGATCTCAGTGTGGCCATGCCCCTCCTGGTCGGCGTGGGAGCGGGGGTCGCCCTGGATCGCATTGTCTTCGGCACTCCCGACGAGACCGACGAGGACGCCGCGGATGGTGCTGCGGACGACAGCGCAGAGGGGGATGATTCACGGCCTACTGCGGCGCCGTGAGCGACGTGCGGCATCCCGGCGTGCATGTCACGATGGAGGGATGACTTCCGCGAATCTCACCAGGGACGAGACCGCCGCGCGATCCGCGAGCATCACCGTCCACAGAGTGCGCGTCGAGCTCGACCTCACCGGGGCACCCGAGCACGCACGCACTGGTTTCCCCACCGTCACCACCCTCGAGTTCACCGCCGACGGCACGCAGGAGACCTGGATCGACTTCATCGGCGAGCGGGTCGAACGCGTCGTCGTCAACGGTGATGACCGCCCAGTGCAGTACGACGGCGCGCGGATCACGGTCGAGGGGCTGGCAGCCGAGAACACCGTCCGCATCGAGGCGGTCGGTGCGTACAGCCGTTCGGGAGAGGGGCTGCATCGCTTCCACGACCCTGTCGACGGCGAGACCTACCTGTACACCCAGTACGAGCCGGCTGATTCCCGGCGGGTGATGGCCTGTTTCGAACAGCCCGACATGAAGGCGAGCTACACGTTCGATGTGACGGCGCCGGCGGGGTGGCAGGTGCTGTCGAATCAGGCCCCGGCAGAGGTCTTCGAAGGCATCGGGATGCAGCGCATCGAGTTCGCGCCGACCCTGCCGATCTCGAGCTACATCACGGCGGTCGCAGCCGGTCCCTACGCGCGCATCGACGGGGAGTGGTCGCGCGGTGATCAGCACATCGCCCTCGGCGTGCTGTGTCGGGCGTCTCTGGCCGAGCACCTCGAAGCCGACGAGATCCTCGAGGTCACCCGCCAGGGGCTGGACTTCTTCACCGATGCGTTCGCCTATCCCTACCCGTGGGGCAAGTACGACCAGATCTTCGTGCCCGAGTACAACCTCGGCGCGATGGAGAACCCGGGGCTGGTGACGTTCACCGAGGCATACATCACACGCGGCGCGGCGACGGACGCGCAGCGTGGCGGCCGGGCGAACACGATCCTGCACGAGATGGCGCACATGTGGTTCGGCGATCTCGTCACCATGCGCTGGTGGGACGACCTGTGGCTGAAGGAGTCGTTCGCCGACTACATGGGCACGCACGCCTCGGCCGCGGCCACCCGGTTCACCGACGCCTGGGCGCGCTTCGCCAACCAGCGCAAGGCGTGGGCATACCAGCAGGACCAGTTGCCCTCGACGCATCCGATCGTTGCCGACATCCCCGACCTCGAGGCCGCGAAGCTGAACTTCGATGGCATCACGTACGCCAAGGGCGCCTCGGTGCTCAAACAGCTCGTCGCTTTCGTCGGGGAAGACGCGTTCTTCGAGGGCGCACGCCGATACTTCGCCGAACACGCGTTCGGCAACACCACCCTCGATGACCTGCTCACGACACTCGCCGACGTCTCGGACAGCGATCTGCGCGCCTGGGCGCAGGCATGGCTGCAGACCTCGGGGGTGTCGTCTCTGTGGCTCGAGAAGGCTGCGGACGGGCGCCGCGTGCTCGTCCAGCACGACCCCACGCAGCAGGCCCCCCGCCCGCACCGCTTGCGTATCGGACTGTACGACCTGCACGAGGGTCGGCTGGTGCTGCGCGAGAAGATCGAGTTGGGAATCGACCAGGAGCGCACCGAGGTCGACCTGCCGGATGCCGACCTCGTCCTGATCAACGACGATGACCTCACCTATGCGAAGGCGCGTCTTGATGAGACATCGCTCGCGTCTGTCACCCAGGCCCTGTCGACGCTCGATGATGCGCTGGTGCGCGGTCTGGTGTGGTCATCGCTGTGGAACGCGACGCGTGACGGCGAGCTTGCCACGACCCGTTTCCTCGACATCGTGCGGCGGCACGCGCCGGGGGAGACGAGCATCGGCCTGCTCACGGGTGTGCTCGCCAACGCGGCGTTCGCGGTTGCGCATTACACGACCGATGGCACGCGCGCGGCAGAGCGGGCCTCGTGGCTGGAGACGACCTGGAGCGCGCTGCAGGGAGCAGATCCCGGCAGTGACGCCCAGCTCGCCTGGGCGCGCGCCTTCGCCACGGCCTCGGCCTATGACGATTCCCGCGCCACCGAGGTGCGGGCGATCCTCGATGGGAACGCCCCCACGGGTCTGCCCATCGACGCCGATCTGCGCTGGATGCTGCTGACCGCGCTGGCCACGACCGGGCACGCCGATGCGGAGACCATCGCCGCCGAACATGCGCGAGATGACACCGCGACTGGGCGCACCGCCGAACTGCGCGCGCTGGCATCCCGCCCCACCGAGGCGGTCCGCGCCGAGGACTGGCACGCCGCGTGGACCGACGTCACCCTGTCGAACGACCACCTGGATGCCGTGATCGGGGGCTTCCGGGCAGGTGGACGCCGCGACCTGATCGCGGGCTTCGACGATGAGTACTTCAGTCGCATCCGCTCGGCATGGGCCGAACGCAGCATCGAACTCGCCCAGCGTCTGGTGGTCGGGTTGTTCCCCGCTGCCGACGACCTGACGGCGGTGGATGCCTGGCTCGCCGCCAACGACGACGCGCCGGCCGCGCTGCGCCGACTCGTGATTGAGCAGCGCGATCACCTCGCGCGTGACCTGCGCGTGCGGGCGGCTCAGCCGGCCTGATGCGTTCCGCCTGTTCGCACTGAGACACTGCTTCTGCATCGACGCGCCTGCGCTGAGTCGGCGCGTCGACGCAGAAGCCGCGCGTCGCCGTCAGACCTCAAGCGCGTCGCCCGGATCGAGGTCGAAGAACTCGCCGCCGCCTTTCTCCGTCGCCCAGCGGAGTCGAGCCCGGTGCATATCGCGGCCGACCTCTGACAGCGTCATGTCATGCGTGCCGAACGCTCGTCGCGGCGCGATGGCGAGGACGAAGTCCATCGCCTCACCGATCTTCAGCCACGGCGCGCCGAGCGGGGCGGCGAGAGTGTGCACCGCGACCCCGGAGGGGATCGCGTAGGAGTCGCCCGGGTAGTACAGCTCGTCGTTGACCAGCACCCCGACATTCTCGACCAGCGGTAGTGAGCGGTGGATCACCGCATGCTCGCCGCCGAAGAACCGCAGGGTGAAAGCCCCCACCTGCACGGTCTCGTCGGGCGCCACCACGGTGATGCCGAGGCCGGGTGCGACAGCTGCCGCTTGCGCCGTGCCGTAGATCGGCGCGTCGGGAGACGCTGACCGTACGCGTGCGAGGTTGTCGGGGTCGAGATGATCAGGATGCTCGTGCGTGATCACGACGGCGACGACAGCATCCAGATCGGCGGGCAGCGTGGTGAACCCACCGGGGTCGATGAGCAGGGACTGCCCCTCGTCGTCGATGCGGAGTGCGGCATGTTCGTACTTCGTGATGCGCATACGTCGAGTCAAGCGCGCCGCCCGTGTCGGGGCAAGGGGCACGCGACACGCCCGCGCTGCAGACGGTCCGGTGCCGATTTGGACGCGTGCGAATGGCCGTGTCATACTTGTACGGTTGCAAGGACGGCCTGAAAAGGCCGGACGGCCCCATCGTATAGCGGCCTAGTACGCCGCCCTCTCACGGCGGTAACGCGGGTTCGAATCCCGCTGGGGTCACCAACAAGAAAACCCCCGCTGAGGCGGGGGTTTTCGCATTGCTGCCGTAGGTCGGCGCAGGGGCGCTACGCGGCCTTTGGCAACAGATTGGCAACATCTGATTTCATCGCCGCCAGATCGAGCGCCGTGGCAACACTGTCGAGGTCGTCATCGAACATGTCGGCGTACACGTCGAGGGTGACTGCGGCCGAGGCGTGCCCGAGCATCCGTTGCACTGCCTTGACGTTGGCTCCGGCGCTCACGGCGAGCGATGCCGCCGTGTGGCGCAGCTCGTGGGGCGTCAGTCCGTCGAGGCCGACCGCCGTGGCCGCAGGATCGAACCAGCCGACCCGGTAGACGTGGTTGCGCAGCCAGGTGCCCGTGCGGATGCCGTAGAACACGGGAGCATCAGTGGGGAGTCCGGTGATTTGCGCGCGGAGCAGTCCGACGAGGAACGCCGGGATCGGGATGCTCCGGTGCTCGTAGTCCTTGGGCGGTTCGATGCGCTGATAGCCCTTGTCGGCCACGACGGTCTGCGCGACCGTCAGCCGTGGGTTCTTCGCGTCGAGGTCGAGGTCACCGACGCGAAGCCCCGATAGTTCACCCCAGCGCAGTCCGCAGTAGGCCAGCACGAGCACGACGAGGCCGTAGCCGTGTTGCCGACCTTCCTTCGCCGCGTCGATCGCCTGAGCGAGCGCGGCGACCTCGTTGTGTGACAAGTAACGCTTGCGCGTCTTCGTCGGTTTCGGGAGCTTCAGCCGTTGTGCGGCGTTCGACGGTAGCCGCCCATCTTCGACCGCGAACCGCAGCGCGCCAGAGAGCACGTTGACGATCTTCCGCACCGTCGCGGGAGCACCGGGCAGCGCCGAGGCCCACTCCTGCACCCGCAGGCGAGTGAGGTTGCCAATCGGGATCGAGCCGAGTTCGGGCACGATGTGCTTCTCTATGATGTTCTCGACCCGGCTCCGAGTCGTCGCGCGCAGATCGCCCCGAGCTTTGATCCAGGTGTCCAACCAGTCAGCCACGGTCACTCGGGCGAGAGACGGGTCGAGGTAGCGACCCTGAGCGATGTCTACCTCGGTGGTGGCCAGGAACAGCTCAGCCGCCTTCTTGGTTCTGAACCCGCGCTTCTGCGTCTGCTTCCGATCCGGCCGCCGGTACAGCGCGCGATAGCGGCGGCCTTGGGTCGTCTCGTAAGGTTCGACGCTTCCCATCGTCGCCTCGCCTACTGCCTCAACCCGGCGAGGCGTTCGACATCAACACGGCGATAGACACGCTTGTGCTGGGTGAGCCGAATCGGCTCCACCGGAGAGCGCCCCTCCAAGGCGAGAGTGCGCAGCGTCGTGCGATGGATTCCGAGTAGCGCTGCCGTCTCCACCTCGGAGTAGAACAGCGGGGCGCGCCGGTGCTTGTCTGTCGGTGCGGTGCTCTGACCCATCGTGTCCTCCGATCTAGCTCAGATGATAGCTGCGATAGCAGCGAGTATCTTAGATTAGATCACAACACGCCGATAACAGCAAGTGTTTTAGTTGCTCGTGTTGCTCGCTAGAATCGGGACATGCCCACATCCTCCGGTCAACGCCCCGGCGACCAGTCCTATGACGGACTGCTCGTGCAGGACGACCTGCCCGACGGATGGCATCTGCCCGACCGTTTTCCGGGGGAGCGGGCCGAGGATGCGAGCGCGTTCCTCGATGAAGCGCTCGGCTACAATGATCAGATCGTGACCGCCGAGGATCGGCAGGCGCAGCTCGGCTCGGAGCAGAACGAGACGATCGACGGCCGTTGGCGTTATATCGAGCACGCGGCGACTGCGACGCGCGTGTTTATTCGGCTCCAGCGTCAGCAGTTCGCCGTGCCGGAGGAAGTGAAGATCACGGGCGTCGTGTACCTTCCGTGGCGGCCGGGTGATCCCATCTCCAGTCAAGATCTGCGTGCGCTGCCGACCGCTCGGATCGAGGCGGCGATCAACGAGCGGCTGTTCGCCATGAAGCGGACGGTGACGATCACGGGCGGAAAGATCGTGCTGCCGTCTGGCCGGAAGATCAGCGAGCGTGATCTGCTCAAGCCGCTCGGGAATCCGAAGCAGACGCCGGACTTCTACGAACTCGTCGCGCTCCAGTACGGCAAGCTCACGTCACAGGGTGATGAGGCTCCGGCGGTCACCATGGCGAAGATCAATGATGTTGCTCACGCCACGGCGCAGGGCTGGCTTGTTCGCACTCGCGCTCGCGGGCTGCTGCCTCCCGGTCGCCGGGGATAGCTCGCTGCGCGGGTCGCTCAGAGATCCTTGAGTCGCCTTCTCCAGTACCCAGGGCGGCGGCGCTCGTGCGCGTACGCGACAACGATGACCTCGTCGTCGCGGACGAAGTAGATGATGCCGTAGGGGAACACATCGGTGCCCTTGCGTCGAAGACGAGGGATGCGCTGGCGACCGCGATAGAGCGGCCCGGAATCCGGCCACTCCCTGATGAAGTCCACGGCGTTGTCGAGGTCATCACCAAGACGGTTGCCGAGTCCTGCTTCCTGGTCGTCATACCAGGCGAGGGCGTCCAGATATTCTTCGCGAGCGGCCGGATGCTCGCGCCAGGGTAGCGCGCTCACTTGCGGCGGGCCGCCAGCATTGCTCGGGCCATGCGTCGGGTCTCTTCGCCGTCAACAAGTTCGACCTTGCCGGTCAGAATCTCATCCACCCGAAGGTCGACCTCTTCATCCCACGCGGCATCGACTTCTGCTTGCTCCGTGTCGCTGATCTGCTGGAGCGCGAGCGCAGCAATCTCGCGCTCATCGGCGGAGAGGGTTCGACCCTCTGCGATGTAGTCTGCGAGCTTCGGCGTCATGCTCCAAGTCTACCGCTGAGGTCTGACATTCGGGGCGAATCTCGTTACAGGCTTGGAGCGTCGCGGTGTGGAACACTGTGACCGGAGCGACGTCCAAACGGATCGTGGGAAGCGTGGAGCTGCCTTGCGCGGGCCTCTCGTTCGAGCCGTGCCCGTTCTGCCGCCTCCCGCTGGGCAGCGATCCGGGTAGCGGCATCCTGCACTGACATGCCTCGCAAAGCGGCCACTTCCTGTCGTGCTGTTGCGGCGGTGCGGTGGGCGTTGGAGGCTTCTCGGTCGGGGTGGGTGAACTCGTAGCGCAGTGGATCGCGTCGTACTCGTTCGGCTCCGAAGATGTCGGCGTGGAGCGCGCGGCGTTCGCTGCGGTGTCGCTTGTCCATCTCCTCCCCGGCAGCGCGGGTAGCTTCGGCGTGCTGTTCGGCTTCGATCACGCGCGGGTCGCGGGCGGCGGCCCGTTCTGCTGCGCGCGAGGCCCAGTCAGTGAGGGTGTCGGCGTCGCGGGGAGTGGTGCCCCAACGGTCTGCGACGCGGGCGCGGCTCTTGCCCGCGAGTGCGGTGGCGGTCTGGTGGTCTTTGCGTGCGGCGCGTCTCCCGAACCTTCCTGCCGTGTTGAGTTTTGTCTGTGCTGCTGCCTCGCGGTCGAGCGCGGCCAGGTGCTCGGTGCCTTCCTCCAAGGCGACCACCGTGAGCGGTTCCTGTACCTCGACGCGCACTCGTCCTGCCGCCTCTGTCGAGGACTGGATCACTGCGGCTTGGTCGTCCTTTTCCGCCTGCTGGTGTTCGTGCTGCTGGTTGAGGCGCGCACCGACGCGCTCCCACCATGCGGCGCGGTGCTCGGCCTTCTCCGCGTCTTGGATGAGTTGTGCGACGCGGGTGTTCACGAGCTTCACTGGGCCGTCGTCAACGAGGCCACGCACGGCCTCCGCTGCGCGCTCGGTCGCGTCTGCGAGGCCGAGGTCGGCGCGGTCGCGTTCCGTCGCGTCGATGAACAGTGCTCGTGCCTCGGCGCGGCTCTCCGCGATGATGTGCAGGGCGTTCTTGCCTCGGCCTCTCGTCATGCCGACATACACAGCCGCACCATTGATGCCGTCGCTGAGGATCGTGTTCGAAGCGGGGGCGGTGACGCCCTGCACGCCGTAGGCGGTCGCCGCATAGGACAGGTGCGCGTGCTCGTGGACGTATGCGGCGGGGAGGTGCCGCGTATGCTCCCGCTTGCGCTCGTCGTGCGCGTCGCGCACCCAGACTGAGCCGTCCGGCTCGACGCGCTGCACGATCCACTGCTGCCGGTTCGCCACCCCCAGCGCAGCGTCGTTGCGGCGGGTCTGGATCAGATCACCCGCACCGATACTCAGCCCATCACCGCCCGTCGTCGTGACGGCGTCCTCGACCAAGCCCCGAGCGATCCGCTCCTCCCGGATGCGCTCATTCAGTCGCGTCGCGTCCTCATTGGACGCGACCGTGATCGTCTCCCCATCGCGGACGCTCTGCGCAATGTGCTCTTGCAGTTCGTCGCCGTCTGCGTGCAGGCGGATGAGGCCGAGCCGTTCGAGTTGGTCGAACACGTCGCCGGGGTTGCGGCGGTCACGCATTCGCACGGTGAGGTCGGCGTAGTCGGGGTCGGTGAAGCGGTGCACCTCGGCCATGTCGAAGGTGCAACCCCGAATCTGTGCCGCCATGTCGAGGACGCCGCCGCGCCCCACCGCCGCGAGCTGCGCACGGTCGCCCGCGAGCGCGACCGTTGCACCCGCCTCCGCTGCAACAGTGAGCAACGCGAGGGCAGCGTCTTGGTCAAGCATCCCCGCCTCGTCAACCACGATCCGATCCCCGCGCCGCATCACGGCAGTGGGCGGCGGGCCGATGAACTTCGCGCCTGTCGCCGAATCAGTCGCCCCCGGTGTGAGCCGCGTCCATACGCCGTCCTCGTTCCACCGATAGCCATGCGCGTGCACGAGAGCAGCAACCGACGTGGCGGGCACGCCGAGTTCCTGGCGTGCAACGTCGGCAGCGCGCTTGGTCGGCGCGACGACGCGCACCCGTCGGCCCTGATCGTTCGCGGCGGCGATCGCCGTGGCAAGCATGGTCGTCTTGCCGCTGCCCGCTGCGCCTTCCACGATCACAAGCGGGTCGGTGGATGCGACCGCTGCGGCCGCGTTGAGTTGGCCTGCGTCGAGTTGCTGCCCGAGCCGCGCCGTGACATGCGACACGTCACGATAGCGCTGCTCCGTCTGCGGTTTGCGGGCGGTGAGCAGGTCGCGCAGCTCGGTCTCGACCTGCACCACGCGCAACGATGTGAGATGCGCCACATGCTCCGGCGCGGCTGCGCCGGTCGGCAGGATCGAGAAGCAGTCTTCGAGTGCGAGCGCCGTCGAGAGCGCGATCAGCTCCCGCAGCTCTTCGCGGTGAGCGCGTACGCCGTGTTCGGTGATGATGCGGGTGGCGTGCTCCTGCACGTCGTGGCGCGTCCACGCCGATGATCCGGCGGCGCAACGATCCAGCGCGCGCGACGCAATCTCCTGCACTGAGAGTTCGTCGGGTTGCGTCGGCGCGCTGACGGTCTTGCGGGTGAGGGTTTCGGGGTCGTAGCCGGCCTCTCGTAGTTCGGTCAGCCACTCGGCTTCTTCTCGCATCGTGGTCGGCTTCTTTGCGGGGCGCTCGTATGCCCACGCCTTCGCCGTGAGCCGGGACGACACCACTGGCCCCATCGTCTCGCCCGGATGCGCGGCCTCCCATTCGGCTTCGAGCCGTTCCAGGTTCTTCCGCACCTGTGCGCCACGCTTGCTCATCAGCGCGTTGAACGGCTCCAGCTCTGTCACCTCTCCCGTTACCGGGTCGAGAGTGAGGTCATACCTGTTGAGCACCGCCGCAAGCTCAGGGCTGGCGGCGATCACGGCAGACCCGAGCGCCCGGATTGCGCCCTGCTGCCTGAACATCGCCGCCGTATCCAACGCCCGCCACGCACCTGCCGCCCAAACCCTGGTGCCGACCTGCATATGGATGTGGCGGTGCGGGTCACCCGCGCGGGAAGTGTGGTGTGTGATGCCGACGATCTGCATGTGCTCGATAGGTACGACTTCCTGCTTCCCGCGAGGGCCGACCCGCGTCACCGAGTGCTGTGCGAGCCACCGCTGAATCTCCGACAGTGCGCCCTGCTGCGCCGCGTCCAGGGACTCGGACACTTCGGGGTGGAGGGCGGCGGCGATGGAGAGAGACTTCGGGGTGTTGATGACCATCTCTGCGAACCGCGGCGAGCCTTGACGATCCGATCCCGCAAGCCGTGGCCTGCCCATTCGTTCGCCGGTGTCGGCGTTGATCCAGTCCACCCAGCCTGCATAGTCATCAACGCTGAGCGGACGGCTGATTGCCTCGCCGGATGCGTCGAGGACGGTGTAGGAGATGCCGGTGGCGTCGCCAAGGTAGTAGTCGTCTGCTCGGGAGCGGTCGGCCTCGACATAACGCATGGCATCGGCTCCGGTGCCCCGGAACAGAACCACGCCGCCATGCATCCCGGCTCCTATCTAAGATGACTGCTGTCATCGTAGCATACGTCCATCCGTTGAGAGGCGCTGGATCGGTGACCGACGAGGGCAGGAAAGAGATAGGCACGATGAGGAAGGTTGCTATGCAAACAGGGATTGTAAGCGTCGGCGTCTGCGTGAATGAGCGTGGGCTCTCACCGTCCCGCGGTCAGTCCGCCGACGCGCGATCGAGTGTCGTGCTCCGTCGCTAGAATCGTGACCATGCTGTGAATCGACCGAATGAGGAATATGAACGCGGAGCAGGCCGGGGCAATCCAAGACGACGATGTCGTCGAGTATGACGACGCCTCGCTTCAGTCGGCAGACCCGGTCGAACGCCAGCTAGCCGCGGCACGCAAGGACCTCTTGGATATGTCCTTGCGAAATAAGATGCTCAATTATCGGGAGACCAAAGCAACGTCTCTCCGGATTCACAACCGAGACTCCGCGAGCGTCTGGCAGTCGCTCTATGAAGAGAGCGGGGATCTGCCATTCCTGGCGACGACGAAGCAAGCTGCTGCCGCTGCCGAAGGCTCCGACGTTGACGCCCCTCTCGATCTCAGCGACGACTTGGGCGGCACGTTCGACGCCGCCTCCGACCCGGAAAACGTGCATGGTCGGGCGCTGGCAACTCGCCTGGACAGCGAAGCGTTGTTCCGTCGCCTGCTTCGTATCAGTGCTACGGCCCACACGCTTCTAGAGGAACAAGGCGTCAACTCGCTGTTCTTAGCGATCGGCTTCCTAGTTTGGTACGAGAGCGACACTGCCGATACCCCGAGGCGAGCACCGCTAGTGCTCCTGCCCGTCCAGTTGGTACGCACCCGTCGTGGCGAAAGCTTCTCGCTGGCGCACGACGGCAACGACGTTACCGAGAACCTCTCGCTGCGCGAGAAGTTGCGCCTGGAGTTCGGGATCGAGTTGCCGGACTTCCCGTTCGAAGGAGATGGCGACAACACCCCAGAACTTGAGGACTACTTCGCGGACGTTGCGGCTGCTGTTTCGGTGCAGCCACGTTGGTCTGTTGACACCGAGGCAGTCCAGCTTGGCTTCTTCTCATTCACCCGCTTCCTCATGTACAAGGACTTAGACCCGAAGTCCTGGCCCGAGAACGAAAGCCCAGCCCTCCATCCGGTGCTTCGCAAGCTCCTGTCGCCGGGGGGTGGCTTCGCTAACGATCCGTCCTCAAACATTGACTTCGAGGCATTCGATGAGGAGTTCGACATTACGACCTCGGGTTTTGTCATGGATGCCGATGGCAGCCAGGCGCGTGCTGTGCTGGAGGTGGCTGCGGGAGCCAACCTCGTCATCCAGGGACCACCGGGTACAGGTAAGTCGCAGACCATCACCAACGTCATCGGCAACGCACTCGCCCAGGGCAAGCGTGTCCTCTTTGTCGCGGAGAAGCTGGCGGCCCTAAACGTCGTGAAGCAGCGCTTGGACGAGGCTGGCATCGGCGTGGCCGCCCTGGAGCTCCACAGCAGCCGAGCAACCAAGGCTGGTGTCATCGCAGAGATCGAACGCACGCTGGCGGATGCCCGCGTCGCTGGCGGCTCAACTCCGTCGAGCCCGGCCGCAGAACTGGCTCGGACGAAGTCCACCCTCAACGCCTATGAAGCGGTGGTCAGCGAACGCCGAGGGCCGACGGCATCAACGTTTGTCGAGGCCCTCGGTCAGCAGTTGGCGCTCGATGACAAGGTCGGCGCTGACTACGAGTTCGAAGACGGCTCCCTCGTCGGAATGTCGAAAGACGACCACGAGCTTGCGCTGACGACGCTTGCCGAGGCAGATCAGGCGATCGCCTCCTTGGGCGACCCGTCGCGTTCAGTGTTCCGCCACACCGCGCTGGAGGCGGCACCTGTGTTCTTCGAGGACACGGCACCCAAGAAAGTCGATGAAGCTCTCAGCGCGCTGACGACGCTGGATGAGCGCGGGGTGGCACTCGCCACAAGTCTCGGTGTTGAGTGGGACGGTCGATGGGGCACGGTGGAGACCCTGGCACGAACAGCCGAACTTCTTGCCCGGCGGCCGGATCTCACTGGGCTGGCGCTGGACGGGCAGGTCTGGAAAGCGCGGTCGGCAGAGCTGGTTGACAGTTTCACGACCGGGCTCGCCGGTGCGGAGGTTCGAGAAGGACGAGACGGTCAACTCAACGAGCTCGCCTGGTCGGTGCCCGACGCTTTGTCCCACATCCAGAACTTGCGGGACGGACAGCGCGGCTGGTTCGCCCGTCTCGGGCGACGCTATCAGGGGAGTCGCCGCTGGGCACAGGCGCTCTATCGGGAAGCACCGCCGAAGGATGCCAAGTCTCTCACTGATCTGGCACAGGACATCCTGCGGGCACAGGAGTGCGACGAAGTCCTCCGTCAGCAAGGCGGCTTGCTGGGTGCGGCGTTCAGCGGCGACCTGCCGAAAACGGCCCAAGCCTGGCGACAAGCAGCGCAGGCGTGCGAGTACCTAACTGCATTCTTCGAGGCCGTGCAATCTGGAACGCTCGTGCCTGGTGCCGAGTTGTCGCTCGGACGCGACTTCGATGCCAATAGGCTGCCGAGCGACGCGGTCGACCTAATCGCCGCTGATTCCGAGGCTAGGCGACTGCTCGCGGACCTCTGGGCCTTTCTCGGCCTGACCGAAGCGGACCAGATCGCGGAAACACCCGAGATTCGGCAGACGGCGTATCTGGCCGAGCGTGTGGGCAAGGAGCTCGCTGCGCTACGATTCGCACCGCGACTTACTAAGGCGTCCAACGCCCTGCGGGGTCTCGGACTGACGCGCTATGCCGACATGCTTTGGGATTGGGAACCCAAGCCCTACAGCGCAGTCGATGTCTTCCGTCGTTCCTACTACCGTGCGCTGACGACTCAGACGTTCGAGTCGAACTGGGGTCTGCTCGCGGATCTCGACTCCGACGCCCATGACCGTGTCGCCGAAGAGTTCCGCACGCTGGACAAGAGGACTTGGCAAGAACATGCCCGGCGCGAACTGGCTGCCGCCCTGCGGGAACAGATGCCCGCTCAGACCGGCGTCGGGGAGATGCGGATCATCGCCCGCGAGATGGCCAAGAAGAAGCGACACCTCCCGATCAGGAAACTGCTCGAGCAGGCGGGGCCGGCTCTGCAGCTCATCAAGCCGGTCTTCATGATGAGCCCGCTGTCCATCGCGCAGTTCCTGCCTCGTGGTGCAGTCCACTTTGACCTCGTGGTGTTTGACGAAGCATCTCAGGTCCGGGTAGCCGATGCGCTAGGTGCGATCGTCCGCGGCCGCCAGGTTGTCGTCGTGGGCGACAACAAGCAGATGCCGCCGACCAACTTCTTCAACAAGATGGTCGAGTCGGACGACGAGGACAGCGAGACGGCCGACATCGAGAGTGTGCTCAGCATGTTCCAGCTCGCCGGAGCACGCGAAGCCTCGCTCCAATGGCACTACAGAAGCAAGGATCCGACACTTATCTCGGTGTCGAATCAGGAGTTCTACAACCGCAGCCTGATCCTGTTCCCCTCCACGCAACACGGCTCGGACAAAACGACGGGCCTGCATTTCCACTACGACCCGACAGCCCTCTACGAGCGCGGTCGTACCCAAACCAATCCGCAGGAAGCAGAAATCGTGGCAGCAGCGGTCATCGCCCACGCCCGTGACAACCTCCAGGCCGCCACTCCCAAATCGCTCGGCGTCGTAGCGCTGAGTCTGAAGCAGCGGGAGGCCATTGAGTTCGCCGTCGAGCGGCAGCGTCGCCTCAACCCCGATGTCGAGAGCTTCTTCGCTGAAGGCAAGCTCGATTCGTTCTTCATCAAGAACCTCGAAAGCGTCCAGGGGGACGAGCGTGACGTGATCTTCATCAGCGTTGGTTACGGACGCTGGGAGGGCGGGCGCGTCGCGCAGGAGTTCGGCCCAATCAACCGGGACGGGGGTGAGAAGCGACTTAACGTCCTGATCACGCGAGCCAAGGAGCGCATCGACGTGTTTAGCAATTTCCGCGGCGGTGATCTGCAACTGGCAGCAGGAGCAAGCAAGGGCCTCACCGTTCTCAAGCGATTCCTCGCCTATGCCGAGACGGGCGAGCTGGAAACCTTTGGTGAGACCGGCCGAGCCACCGACTCTCCCTTCGAGGATCAGGTGCGTTCGGCCGTAGAAGCGCTCGGCTACAACGTCGAGCCACAAGTCGGAGAGGCTGGATACTTCATCGACCTTGCTGTGCGTCACCCCGAGCTACCCGGCAAATATATCCTGGCGATCGAGTGCGACGGTGCTGCCTACCACAGCTCCCTCTGGGCTCGGGATCGTGATCGGCTACGCCAAGAAGTGCTAGAAAGCCTGGGCTGGCGATTCCACCGCGTCTGGAGCACCGACTGGTTCCGTGATGCTTCCCGCAAACGCGAGATCGAGAAGATTCGCCTGGCCATCGAATCAGCCATTGATGCCGACGCCGCGAAGCAATCGACAGGCCACCTCAGCATGGTCCCATCCGCAACGGAACCCTCCACTTTCCAAGGAGATCCTGCTCCAGTTGAAGTCATGGCGGAGGCCCCTGCGTCGGTTGCTCAGTCCTATGTTGTGAAGGACATCGTGCGCAGCAACGGCTACCTCGATCTCCACGAAGTGCAATACCAACCCCTGCTAGATCGCACCGTTGAAGTCTTGACGGTCGAGACGCCGATGCACTTCGATCAGCTCGTCAACCGATTCAAGGATGCCTGGGGGATGGGGCGCGCGGGGGATCGGAGTCGGAATCACCTGAGGCGCATGGCTCAATTCGGACACAAGGCTGACCGCTTCATTGTGGACGGCGACTTCCTGTACCTCGATGAGTCGCGTTCCGCCACCGTCCGAAATCGCGCAGAACTCGCTACTGCCGAACGTCGGATTGAGTACGTAGCGCCGGAAGAGCTGGACGCGGCTATCAAGCAGATCGTCCGTGATGGCGTCAGTGCGAGCGAGGACGAGATCTGCACCCTCGTAACTCGTCTGCTCGGATTTGCCCGAACAAGTCAAGACATGCGTGACGTGCTGGTTCGCCGCATCGAAGCCCTCTCGGACGGTGCGGCCCTCACCAAGATCGGTGACCGATACTCTTTCCCGCGCTAGTGGATCAGGTGTAGTGGTGGCTCTGTGTCCTCTCGCCATACTCGACAAATGCGCGGCAGTCACCCTGATCGGCCGCCTCCGAGGGGCAGCAACGTGGAACCCGAACCGTCGTGGATTTCTGTTCTGGATCGGCATCGAACCGCGGACGGTTCAGAGTGCCGTCGCGTGCGGCTTGATCATGCGCTTAACCCACGCCAGAATGCTTGGATGGGAACATCTTTCGAGCAATTCAGGGCCGTGTTGGGCAATGACTTTGCTCGGCGCGCGGTCGGACTCGATATCTCAACCAGTGAGGCGGAGCGCATCGTTGCCGACCCGGTGCTCGCGCGGGCGTACTACGACAACTGGAGCAGAATCCAACCCAAAGTAGTTCCGACTCAGCACGTCATACTGCCACCCGCGAATCAGGAGCGGCAGTCGCCCCCGAATCCGCAGGCGCCACAAAATATATCGACGTCAACGGCACCCTTTGGGCGGCCGGATCATGTTTCGGCGTCGATTGGACATCCCCACAAGTTAGGGTCATCGATAACTGGGATGGTGCTCGCCATTGTAGGGTACTTCTTTACGGGCACATGGCTTTCTCTCATCGGCGTGGTCGGACTTGGCATTAGCATTTATGCGATCGTCGCCGCGAGAGCCGCAAGGCCAAGACCGGGGTGGAAGGCCGGTCTTACGTTAGGCATCATCGGCACCGTTGCGGGCGGCTGCGCACTGATCCTCTTCTTTGCTTATCTCTCCGGGTACTACTACTGATGACATGGCAAGTGTCCACCGTCCGCGCAGCTGGTGCTTGAATCGCGGCAGCAGGCAAGGTGACCAAAGGTGCTAAGGAAGGCGCGAGAGGCCGAGGTCAGACCAACTCCGTGAGTAGGGTGAGCGACTGGCGTTCTCTCAGCGTCCGATGCTTGGCGGCTCGTGATCGGGCGGGTCAGGCGACTGGAGAGTACGACCAAGGTCACGCGGGAGTGAGTGCCGCATGGTCTACTCGATCCGTCCGATGATCCATGACGGCTCAGGCACAGCGACCTTTACCCCGCAGGGGCGCAAACGTGGCAACATCCTGGCAACGAACGCTGGCGACAAGACTTTCCGCGTCGCACTCCACGCACTCCAAACTGTTGAAAACACAAGCCGAAACGGGGTCGGAGACTCCGTCGCGGGGGAGTCGATTCCCCTCTCACGGCGGTAACGCGGGTTCGAATCCCGCTGGGGTCACAACACCTCGAAAGCCCCCGGTTCGCCGGGGGCTTTCGTCATTCCCGGGCGCTCACCCCTGTCGCCAGGCGTCATCGGGAAGATGCGATCCCGCCTGCGGCCCCATCTGCAGCATCCCTCCGTCAACGGTCCAGCTGGCGCCCGTTACGTACGAGGCGGCCGGGGAGGCGAGGAAGGCGATCACTCCGGCCACCTCTTCGGCCGTTCCCGGGCGTCCGAGCGGAATTCCCGGCCGCGGAGTGGTCCAGGCGTCCTCGGAGGTCATCCCATTGGCCACGGTCGCGATCTCACCCGGGGCGACCGAGTTGGCGGTGATGCCGTAGACGCCCAGCTCCTGCGCCATGGTCTCGATCAGCCCGGTCAGGCCATGCTTGGCCGCGATATACGCACCGAGCCCGATTCGCGGCTGGTGGGCATGCACGCTGGTCACGGCGATCAGCCTGCCGCCGGTGTCCTGTGCCACCATCCGCCGGGCGGCGGCCTGCAGCCCCACGAACGCTCCGTCGAGATTCAACGCCACAGTCTCACGCCACTCGGCAACCGGGATCTCGAGCACGCTGCGTCGCACGCTCGCACCGGCGTTGTTGACGAACACGTCCAGACCGCCGAGCGTGTCGGCCAGCCGGTCCACCACCCCGGCCACCTCGTCGAGCCGTGTCGCATCGAAGTGCGTGACCACCGCCCTCCGCCCGCGCTCCCGCACCCTCTCGGCGGTGCGCTCTGCGCCGGCCTCGTCGGTGTGCCAGGTGACACCGACGTCCATCCCGGCATCGGCGAGCGCCACTGCGGTCGCTGCGCCGATCCCGGAATCGGATGCGGTGACGATGGCGAACCGGGGTGTGAATTCGGCGGCGGTCATGCCGTGACGCTACCCGTCAGTCGGCATCGGCGGTAGGGGCGGACCTCTGAGTGCGTCGACGGCGCCGGACGAGCCAGATGACGAGGATCACGACTCCGGCGATCAGCAGCCAGGGGAGCAGGAAGCCGAGGCCGATCACCAGGCCATTGAGCGTGGCGACCAGGCCGTTCCATCCGGCGAGCAGACCGTCGGTGAAGCCCGCGGGATCGGCGTCGGCGACCGCCGCCTGTTCGCTGAGCTGCACCGAGATGGTCGACATCGCCACCTGCTCCTGCAGGCTCTTCAGCTCCTGCTGGTAGCTCTCCAGCTGCGCCTGGCGATCGGTCAAGGCGGTCTCGGCGGCGATGAGGTCGCCCACGGAGCCCGATTGCGACATCAACTCGGTGAGTCGGTCGACCGAGGTCTGCGCCGCGTCGATGCGGGCCTGCAGGTCGACCGAGACGGCGGTGACGTCCTGGCGGGAGATCGACGAACGCGTGACCTCGCCGAGCCCGTCGAGCTTGCCGGTGACGTCGGTGAGATCGTCTGCGGGGATACGGATCGACACCCAGCCGGTGCCCTGGTCGATCGGTGCAGGCATGCTGGCATCCGTCTGGTTGTACCCACCGATCTCGGATGCTTCGACATAGCCGCCGAACTGGGCAGCGATCTCGGCGACCTCTTTCGCGCCGGCCTCGACATCCGCGACGACCACGCTCAACTCCGCGGTCGTGATGATCTCGCGGTCGGCGGTGGCTTCTTCGGCCGTGGGCGCCGTATCAGCAGAGACCGCACCGCCCTCCGAGGAGGTGAGGGCGTCACCTCCGGCCGCCGAATCGGCGCCCTCGAGCTCAGACAACCTGCCATCACCGGCCGAATCGCCCGCCGCGGGCGCGGGCAGGGAGTCGCTGCCGGCGCCCGTGCTCGAGCCCAGGTTGAGGAGGGCAGGAGAGACCATCGCGCCGATCGCGAAGGCAGCGGCGATACCGAGGCCGGTGATCCAGCGTCGACGCGCACGATGCGGGGGAGCTGTGGCCGAGGTCTCGCGGGGCTCGTCTTCGACGACGTCGAACACTGCGCGTTCCATGCGCTCGATCGTCGTGTCGCTCAGTGGGGGCAGTTCGCCCCGGGGATCGTCGTTCATGCGTCCTTCGCCTCCGTCACTGTCTCACGCAGATGCGTGCGTACTCGGGAGAGACGATTGCGGACCACACCGTGGGTCACGCCCAATGCGTCGGCGGCGGCTCGGTAGCCGTATCCGTCGACCGCGCACAGGCGGAAGATCTGCTGGTCCAGTTCGCTGAGGCTGCCCACCTCAGCGGTGATCAGATCGGCGAGGGCCGACGAGATGACCTGCTCCTCCACGCTGATGGTGTCGGGCAGGCGCTCATCGAGCAGTTCCGCGGTGTTGGCACGGTCGCGACGCAGCACGCGCAGCCGATTCGCCGCCTGAAAGCGGCAGATCGTCGCCAACCAGGGCAGAAGCGACTGCCCCGCCAGTTCCATGCCGGGCAGCTTGCGCCACGCGACGATGAACGTCTCCTGGGTGACGTCCTCGGCATCCCCGGTGGTCCCGAGAATGCCGTGGGCGATCCAGTAGACCGGCCGGACGTGGGCGCGATAGATCTCGCGAAAGGCCTGCTGGTCTCCCGCGGCGGCTCTCGCCGCCCACTCCTGGTCCTCGCTGCGCTGCGGCATCATGCTCCGATCGGTGTCTCTCACACAGACAGTGTCGAAGGATGCCCCATCGTCTCAGATCTGTGCGGCGACTCCCATCCGGTAGCATTGCAGCGCGAGAGGGAGTATCCCAGTTCCGCGCGTTACGTCATCACGAGCACCGCCATCGTTGCTCCGGACGCGCGACGCACCACCAGTGCGGGGGAGAGACTTTCGATCCTCATCAACCCCCTCGAAAGGTGCGTCACGCCCTTGGTTCCCATCTGGTTCGAGGTCACCTCGATGATCGTGCTGACGGTCATCCTGATCGGTGATCTCCTGCTCATCAAGCTCCGTCCGCACATCCCGTCCACCAAGGAATCGACCCTGTGGGTCGTCTTCTACGTCGCCCTCGCCCTGCTCTTCGCGGTGCTTCTGGGCAACGTCGCCGGTTGGAGCACAGCCGGCGACTTCATCACCGGTTGGGCGTTGGAATACAGCCTGTCGATCGACAATCTGTTCGTCTTCGTGCTGATCATGGCGCAGTTCGCTGTGCCGCGCCGTCTGCAGCAGTTCGTGCTGATGATCGGCATCATCATCGCCCTCGTGCTGCGCGGCATCTTCATCCTCGTCGGTGTCGCAATCGTCGAGAACTTCTCGCCGATCTTCTACATCTTCGGCGCATTCCTCATCTGGACGGCGATCCGCCAGGCCATGCCCGAGGGTGAGCACGAGAGCGACGCGCAGGCCGAGAACTTCATCGTGCGCCTGCTGCGTCGCCGCATCGACATCAGCGACGGCTATGACGGCTCCAAACTGCGCACCACTGTCGACGGCAAGCGCATGTGGACGCCGCTGATCATCGTGCTGATCACGATCGGCGTGACCGACCTCATCTTCGCGATCGACTCGATCCCCGCGATCTTCGAGATCACGACCAACGGCTTCATCGTGTTCGCGGCGAACATCTTCGCGCTCATGGGGCTGCGCCAGCTCTACTTCCTGCTCGGCGACCTGCTCGACCGCCTGCGCTACCTGCACTACGGCATCGCGGTGATCCTCGGCTTCATCGGCATCAAGCTGATCCTGCACGCGCTGCACGTGAACGAACTGCCGTTCATCAACGGCGGCGAGCACGTGGAGTGGGTGCCCGACATCAACAACATGGTCTCCCTCGGCGTGATCATCGTGTCGATGACGGTCGCCACCGTCGCCAGCCTGATCGCCTCGGCCCGCGATCGACGCCGAGACAAGAAGCTCACCAGCTGACGGCTTCGTCACGGTGGGAGGACCACCCGTCGCGCCGGTGTAAACTCACACCCATGCGGCGGGTGGTTCTCCTTCTTAGCGGCCGCGACGAGACCTCGAACTAGGCCTTCCTCGTCGCGGAGTCCGTTGCGGGCCGATCATCGAGCCAGAAGGAACAGACCGCATGACCACCGAGCATTCCCCTCGCACCCTCGCCGAGAAGGTGTGGGACGACCACCTCGTCGTGAAGGGCGAGAACGGCGAGCCCGACCTCATCTACATCGACCTGCACCTCGTGCACGAGGTCACCAGCCCCCAGGCCTTCGACGGCCTGCGCGCCGAGGGACGCCCGCTGCGCCGCCTCGACCTGACGATCGCCACCGAGGACCACAACACCCCCACCCTCGACATCGACAAGCCGATCGCCGACCTCACCAGCCGCACGCAGATCGAGACGCTGCGAGGCAACGCGGCCGAGTTCGGCGTGCGCCTGCACTCACTGGGCGACGCCGAACAGGGCATCGTGCACGTGGTCGGCCCCCAGCTGGGACTCACCATGCCTGGCATCACGGTCGTCTGCGGTGACTCGCACACCTCGACGCACGGCGCCTTCGGCGCCATGGCCTTCGGCATCGGCACCAGCGAGGTCGAGCACGTCATGGCCACCCAGACGCTGCCGCTGAAGCCCTTCAAGACGATGGCGATCAACGTCGAGGGCGAGCTGCGACCCGGCGTGACCGCGAAGGACATCATCCTTGCGGTGATCGCCAAGATCGGCACCGGCGGCGGGCAGGGCTACGTGCTCGAGTACCGCGGCAGCGCGATCCGCGCCCTCTCGATGGAGGGCCGGATGACGATCTGCAACATGTCGATCGAGGCCGGTGCTCGCGCGGGCATGGTCGCCCCGGACGAGACGACCTTCGCCTACCTCGAGGGCCGCCCGCACGCGCCGCAGGGCCAGGACTGGGATGACGCGGTCGCGTACTGGCGCACGCTGCCCACGGATGAGGGCGCCGCCTTCGACGCCGAGGTGTTCATCGACGCGAACACGCTCGAGCCGTTCGTCACCTGGGGAACCAACCCCGGCCAGGGCAGCTCGCTGTCGGCATCCGTTCCCGACCCGGCCGAGATCGCCGACCTCAACGAGCGCACCGCGGCCGAGCGGGCGCTCGAGTACATGGATCTCACGCCCGGCACGCCGCTGAAGGACGTCGCGGTGGATGCCGTGTTCATGGGCTCGTGCACGAACAGCCGCATCGAAGACCTGCGCGCTTTCGCCTCGATCGTCAAGGGTCGCAAGAAGGCCGAGGGCGTGCGGGTGATGGTCGTGCCCGGATCGGCGCGGGTGCGCCTGGAGGCCGAGGCCGAGGGCCTTGACAAGGTGTTCACCGACTTCGGTGCCGAGTGGCGCTTCGCCGGATGCTCGATGTGCCTCGGCATGAATCCCGATCAGCTCGCCCCGGGGGAGCGTTGCGCCTCCACCTCGAACCGCAACTTCGAGGGGCGTCAGGGCAAGGGCGGTCGCACGCACCTCGTCTCACCCCTGGTCGCCGCGGCGACCGCCGTGCGCGGCACCCTGTCCAGCCCGAGCGACCTGGAGGCCTGATCATGGAGAAGACCACCACCCACACCGGCATCGCCGCGCCGCTGAAGCGCTCGAACGTCGACACCGACCAGATCATCCCGGCGGTGTTCCTCAAGCGCGTCACCAAGACGGGCTTCGAGGATGCCCTCTTCCACGGCTGGCGTCAGGACCCCGACTTCGTGCTCAACCAGCCGGCCTACGCCGGTGCTTCCGTACTCGTGGCCGGGCCCGATTTCGGCACCGGATCCTCGCGTGAACACGCGGTCTGGGCGCTGCGCGACTTCGGCTTCAAGGTCGTGCTCAGCCCCCGCTTCGCCGACATCTTCCGCGGCAACTCGGGCAAGCAGGGCCTGCTCGCCGCGACCGTCGATGAGGCCGACATCGAGCGCATCTGGGCACTGCTCGACGAACAGCCCGGACGTCAGATCACCGTCGACCTCGAGGCTCGCACCGCGACCATTGCCGACCCGGCGACGGGGGAGACGGTGTTCCAGACCCCTATCGGGATTGACGATTACACTAGGTGGCGGCTCCTTGAAGGGCTCGATGACATCGGGCTCACGCTGCGCAACGAAGACAAGATCGCGCAGTTCGAGGCCCGCCGCGAGTCGTGGCGGCCACGTACGCTCCCTGTCCGCTAGGCAGGGAAGCCGGTGGGCCCGGGGCCACGAGCCCCTCGGTGAAAGCCGGGAAGACATGAGATCCTGCGGCAACCGCCGAGGACGCAGACGAAGAAGAGGGCCGAATGACGACACCCGTGCGCGACGCTGACCTTGACGAGAAGCCGGTCCCGGCCGGATCCGTCCTCGCGATCCGCGGCGGACGTCCACTGCGTGGGCGTGTGGACGTCAAGGGAGCGAAGAACATCGCCACCAAGGCGATGGTCGCCTCTCTGCTGGGCGAGACCACGAGCATCCTGCGCGACGTGCCGGACATCAGCGATGTCGCCGTCGTGAAGTCGCTGCTCGAGGTGCACGGCGTCGGCGTGACGGAGGGCGACGAGCCGGGCTCGCTCGTGCTCGACCCCAGCGCGGTCGAGTCGGCGCACTACGAGGAGATCGACGCGCACGCGGGTGCGTCTCGCATCCCGATCCTGTTCTGCGGTCCGCTGCTGCATCGCCTCGGCCAGGCGTTCATCCCCGACCTCGGCGGATGCCGCATCGGTGACCGCCCGATCGACTTCCACCTCGACGCACTGCGCAAGTTCGGCGCCGTCGTCGAGAAGCAGCCCAGCGGCATCCGCCTCTCGGCGCCGAACGGCCTCAAGGGTGCGAACATCCACCTGCCGTACCCGAGCGTCGGCGCCACGGAGCAGGTGCTGCTCACTGCCGTCCGCGCCAAGGGCACGACCGAGCTGCGCAACGCGGCCATCGAGCCCGAGATCATGGACCTCATCGCGGTGCTGCAGAAGATGGGCGCGATCATCTCGTACGAGCCCAACCGCGTCATCCTCATCGAGGGCGTCGAGCACCTGCGCGGCTACGATCACCGCAACATCTTCGATCGCAACGAGGCTGCCTCGTGGGCGTGCGCCGCGCTGGCGACCGACGGCGAGATCTTCGTCGGCGGCGCCAAGCAGCAGGAGATGCTCACCTTCCTCAACGTGTTCCGCAAGGCCGGCGGCTGGTTCGACGTGCAGGAAGACGGCATCCTCTTCCGTCGTGATGGCGAGCTCAAGCCCGTCATCGTCGAGACCGACGTGCACCCCGGGTTCATGACCGACTGGCAGCAGCCGCTCATCGTCGCGCTCACCCAGGCGAATGGTCGCTCGATCGTGCACGAGACGGTGTACGAGAACCGCTTCGGATTCACCGCCGCGCTCGTCAAGATGGGCGCCGACATCGTCGTGCACCCGCACGGACTGCAGGACGGTCCGCGCCGAGTTCCGCGCCGCGAGCTCGAGCAGGCCGCAGTGATCACGGGCCCGACGGCCCTGCACGCCGCCGACATCGTCGTGCCCGATCTGCGCGGCGGCTACAGCCACGTGATCGCCGCACTGACGGCCGAGGGTGAGTCGCGGGTGTCGGGTGTCGACATCCTGAGCCGCGGCTACGAGAAGTTCCTCGACAAGCTCTCCGCACTCGGCGCGGACTTCGACGTCGTTCGGTGATCTGATGGCTGCCTCTGAACGTGGTCGGGCGCCGCTGTTCTGGCCGCTTGCGGCAGTGGTGATCCCGTTCATCTCGTATCTGGCCAAGATCCGCATCACCGGCGGCGAGAAGCTGCCGGCGCAGGGCGCCTTCGTCCTGGCGCCCAACCACTACTCCGAGTTCGACCCGCTGATCGTCGCGGTCGCGGTGTGGCGGATGAAGCGTCTGCCGCGGTTCATGGCGAAGGAGAGCCTGTTCCGGGTGCCGGTGCTGGGGTCGATCCTGCGGGCGACCGGCATGATCCCGGTCGCGCGCACGTCGTCGGCTGCCTCGGCCAAGCAGACCATGGCGCAGTCGCGGGATCTCGTGGAGCACGGGCGTGGCGTGATCGTCTACCCCGAGGGCACGCTCACCCGCGACCCGGAGCTGTGGCCGATGCGTGGCAAGTCCGGGGCGGTGCGTCTGGCGCTGGCCGGCGACATCCCGCTGATTCCTATGGCCCAGTGGGGCACGCAGCGCATCATGGGTCGCTACCAGAAGGGCCTCAGCTTCTGGCCTCCGCGTAAGCCGGTGCAGATCATCGTGGGCGACCCGGTGGACCTGTCGGACCTGCGCGAGCGGGCGCATGAGCCGGCGGCGCTGAACGAGGCCACGCGCCGGCTGATGGATGCCATCACCGGGCTGCTCGAGCAGGCGCGAGGCGAGAAGGCTCCGGCTGAGCGCTGGAACCCCTCCGACCACGGACAGAAGGAGACGGGGCGTCTTGACTCCTAGACGACAGGTCGAACCCGCGGGTCCGCGCGTCGCCGTCATCGGCGCCGGCAGCTGGGGCACCACGTTCGGCAAGATCCTCGCCGACGGCGGCGCACAGGTGACCATGTGGGCGCGACGCCCCGAGCTCGCGCACGAGATCGCCGAGGCCAAGCGCAACTCCAAGTACCTGCCGGGCATCAACCTGCCGCGCAACATGGGCGCCACGCACGAGCTTGCCCGCGCCCTCGACGGTGCCGAGCAGGTGTACCTGTCTGTCCCCAGCCAGTCGCTGCGGGAGAACCTCAAGGCGCTTCGCCCCCTGCTCGATGGCACGGACACACCCGTGGTCAGCCTGATGAAGGGCGTGGAGCGTTCGACCGGGTTGCGGATGAGCCAGGTCATCGAGCAGGAGCTGCGCTGCGACCCGCTCTTGATCGCCGTGGCATCGGGCCCCAACCTCGCTCTCGAGATTGCCCGCGAGCAGCCCACCGCCGCCGTGATCGCCTCACGCAGCCAGGAGACGGCCGACATGGTCGCTCGCACGGCGCGCAACCACTACTTCCGGTCGTTCGTGAACACCGATGTGATCGGTACCGAGTTCGGCGGCGTGCTGAAGAACCTCATCGCGGTGGCGATCGGCATCGTCGACGGCGTCGGCTATGGCGAGAACACCAAGGCGTCGATCATCACGCGCGGTCTGGTCGAGATGACCGACTTCGCTGTCGCGAACGGCGCACAGCCAGAGACGCTGCAGGGGCTCGCAGGGCTCGGCGACCTGATCGCCACCTGCCAGTCGCCGCTGAGCCGCAACAACACCGCCGGCCGACTGCTCGGCCAGGGCTACAGCTTCCAGGATGTGGTGAAGCAGATGGAGCAGACGGCCGAGGGCCTGGCATCCGTCGCCCCCGTGCTGCAGCTGGCCCGGGAAGCCGACGTGTACATGCCCATCGTGGAGCAGGTGAAGATGGTGCTCGACGGGACGATGAACCCGCGCGACATCGCACCCCACCTGACCACCGACGACGACACCCCGCAGGGGGAGAGGACCAATCTTGGAGAAGCAGACCGTGGCGGTGCTCTTTGGCGGGCGATCGAGCGAGCACTCGATCAGTTCCGCCACGGCGGGCGGAGTGCTGACCGCGATTGATCGCGATCGGTATGACGTGATCCCGGTCGGGATCACCCGCGAGGGCGCCTTCGTGCTCGAGCAGGATGACCCCGCCAAGTTCGCCCTCGACGCCGCGAAGCTGCCCGAAGTAGTCGACAACGGCACCCGGGTGAGCTGGCCGCAGCCGAACGGCGACCGTCACCTGCGGGTGACGCTGGACGACGGCTCCGACGTCGACCTCGGCGAGATCGACGTGGTGCTGCCGCTGCTGCACGGCCTGCACGGCGAGGATGGCGCGATCCAGGGCTTCTTCGACGTGCTCGAGATACCCTACGCCGGTGGCGGCATCCTCGACTCGGCCGTCAGCCTCGACAAGCACTTCACCAAGCTCGCCCTCACCGCTGCCGGCATCTCGGTCGCCCCCGGCATCACCCTGCGCCGCGCCCAGTGGGAGCGTGATGCGGATGCCGTCCGCGCGGCGATCGACGCCCTCGGCGATGTGGTGTTCGTCAAGCCGGCCAGCGCGGGCTCCAGTGTCGGCGTGTCGCGGGTTGTGGGCGGTGTCGAGCTCGACGAGGCGCTGCGCATCGCCTTCGATGAAGACGACAAGGTGCTCGTCGAGACCAGCGTCGCCGGTCGCGAGGTCGAGGTGGGTGTGCTCGCCGGCCGTGGCGGTGCGCCGGCCCGTGCCTCGCTTCCCGGCGAGATCGTGCTCACCTCGCGCAGCTTCTACGACTTCGAGGGCAAGTACCTCGGCGGCGAGGGCGTCGACGTCGTGTGCCCCGCCGATCTCGACGAGGATCTCATCGAGCGTCTGCGCGAGACCGCGGTGCGTGCGTTCGAGGCGGTCGACGGCAAGGGCCTGGCCCGGGTCGACTTCTTCGTCACCCCGCAGGGCGAGCTGGTCGTCAACGAGCTGAACACCATGCCCGGGTTCACCCCGATCTCGATGTTCCCCAAGTGCTGGATCGCGACCGGCCTCAGCTACGGCGAACTGATCACCGAACTGATCGAAACGGGTCTCGAGCGCTGAGAGCTCGCCTTCGGGCCCGCCGCGGGCGTCAGCCCTCGATGGTGTTGGGCGCCGTGCACGCGCGCTCCGCGGGGATCATCCGCAGCGCCGACACCAGCGACGGGTTCGAGAGCACCTCGTTCGAGCTCAGGCGCTCGGTGTCGACGTATACCTGCACGGCGGGATCCCGACCATAGGTCGTCATCCGCATCATGGGGGCTTCGGACTCGTCGACGAGCCAGTCGATGCCCTCCAGGGTCACGCACTGCAGCTCGGCGGTCGGCCCCGGCACCGTTACGCCGCAGGAGAGGATCACCGACACCGGGTCACCCCACGAACCGGTCGCCTGCGCGTCGGTCCAGCGCCGCTCCTGATCGGCGATCGCCTGCGGCAGGCGCACCGTGACTTCCGCGCACAGCGGGTTGTTGGCGTCATCCGCCGGCTCGAGGTGCACGGTACCGGCACAGCCGCTCAACACGAGGATCGCCAGCACCCCCAGAACGGATGCGAGACGGCGGAGCATGCTTCCAGGCTACCGTTGTGGGCATGGCATCCGAACCCGCAGGCGACCCCACGGTCGCCGAGATCTCCGAGGGTGAGGTGCTGCGGGCCATCCTCGCGCGCACCGCGCCGGCCGCCGCGACCGTCATCGGCCCCGGTGACGACGCGGCCGTGATCGCCGCGGCATCCGGCGCCGTCGTCGCCACGACGGACACCCTGGTCGAGGGGCCGGACTTTCGCACCGCGTGGTCGAGCGGTTTCGACCTCGGCTGGAAGGCAGCGGCGGTCAACCTTGCCGACGTCGCCGCCATGGGCGCCGCACCGACCGCGCTGCTGGTGGCACTGGCCGTGCCACGGAGCACCCGGCTGTCGTACATCACTGACATGGCAGACGGCTTTCGCGAGGCCTGTGCTGCCCTGGCGCCCGGCTGCGCGGTCGTGGGTGGGGATCTGACGGTCTCGGATGTGCTCACCGTCGCCGTGACGGCGCTCGGCGATCTGCGGGGCCTGGCGCCCGTCACCCGCTCCGGCGCGCGCGTCGGTGACGCCGTGGCGCTGGCGGGAGAGATGGGGGAGGCGGCGACCGGGCTCGCCCTGCTGTTCGGCCGCTTCCGCGACGGTGAGCACGCTGTCCCTGTCGACCGTTCGGCGCTCGATGCACGGGAGCGGCGCGCCCTGGACGCGCAGCTGCGCCCGGCGCCCCCCGTCGGACTCGGCCCGGTAGCAGCTGCGGCCGGTGCGACGGCGATGATGGACGTCTCGGACGGCCTGGCGCTGGATGCTACCCGCCTCGCGCGAGCATCGGCGGTGACGATCGAACTCGACCTGAGTGCGCTCGGCGCCGAGCCGCGACGCGCGTTGGCCGGCGGCGAAGACCACGCGCTGCTGGCGACGTTCCCCGACGGGATTCTGCCGCCGGGCTTCCGCCGGATCGGCACAGTGCTCGCGGCCGGCGAGCACCCGCTGATGTGCGGGGGAGAGCCGGTCGATCCCAGCGGGTGGGACCCCTACCGCGACTGGGACGCGACGGTCGCCTGAGCGGTCCCGGTCGCGGCATCCTCGACCGGTGTCGCCCACCACAGCCGCGTGTCGCCGTAGGTCTTCTCGCGCACAAGTTCGAGGCCGGCAGCGGCGAGGGCCGGTGCCGTCGCGCGCTTGCCGCGCTCGATCACGACGATCGCGTCCGGTGAGAGCAGCGGCGCGAGCGCCGCGAGATCGGCATCCATCGCCGCATCGTCGAGATCGTACGGTGGGTCGGTGAACACGAGGTCGTAGGGCCCCGCGGCGCGCCCGAGGAAGGCGTGCACGGTGCTCTGGTGCACGCGGCCGGCAGGGGAGACACCCATCGACTTGGCCACTGCCCCCAGGTTGCGGGAGACGACGGATGCCGCGGCCCGTCCGCGCTCGACGAGGTCGACGGTGGCGGCGCCTCGACTCCAGGCTTCCAGCCCGAGCGCCCCGCTGCCGGCGTACAGGTCGAGCACGCGGGCGCCGTCGATGGCGTCCATGGACTCCAGGGCGCCGAACAGGGATTCGCGAACCCGGTCGCTGGTCGGGCGGGTGCCGGCATCCGGCACATCGAGGCGGACGCCGCGGGCCGCTCCGGCGATGATCCTGGTCACCCGTTCACGATACGACACCAGGACGGGAGGGTCGGCGCCCCTCTCTAGACTCGTCCCATGGCCTACCTGCTCGACGCGCCCCTGTCTGAGGCGTTGGGTGCCGCACCGGCGAAGTCACTCGATCGTGCCTTCAGCATGAAGACCGTGGGCGACCTGCTGGCGCACTACCCGCGCCGGTACGCCGACCCGGGCGAGCTGACACCGATCCGCGACCTGCCGATGGGTGAGACGGTCACGATCGTGGCCGAGGTGCTCTCGTCGACCGTGCGCCTCATGCGCAACCGCAGGGGCGCCATGCTCGAGGTGATCATCGGTGACGGCATCGGCCGCATGTCGCTGACGTTCTTCGCCAAGAACGAGGGCCAGGCGAAGTGGCGGCAGAACGAGCTCGCCATCGGCCGCCGCGGGGTCTTCTCGGGCAAGGTGGGCATGTTCAACAACACCACGCAGTTCGCCCACCCCGAGTACGAGCTCTTCGACGACGCGGATGCCGCACAGCGCAGCGCGGATGCCCGCGCGAACGTGCCGATCCCGATCTACCCGGCGACGTCGGCTCTGCAGACCTGGCAGATCGCGAAGTTCGTCGGGTTAGCGCTGGATGGTCTCGGCCCGGTACCCGACCCCTTGCCCGACGACATACGTGTGCGTGAGGGGCTGCTCACCGCGCGGGAGGCACTCGATCGGATCCACCGCCCACCGACGCGCAACGACATCGACCCCTCCGTGCGCACGCTGCGGATGCATGAGGCGCTGACCCTGCAGACGGCCCTGCTGCAGCAGCGTGACCGCGTACGGGCGCTGACCACCTCGCCCCGGCGGGCAGCAGACGGGGGCCTGCTCGAGCGCTTCGATGCGGCGCTCCCGTTCTCGCTCACCCCCGACCAACAGGCTGTGGGCGAGCAGATCGCGGCCGACCTCGCCGGCGACCACCCGATGAACCGGCTCGTGCAGGGCGAGGTCGGTTCGGGCAAGACCCTCGTCGCGCTGCGGGCGATGCTGCAGGTCGCCGAGTCCGGCGGACAGGCTGCCCTCATCGCACCCACCGAGGTACTCGCCGCCCAGCACCTGCGCTCGATCACCCGCATGCTCGGGCCGCAGCTCGCCCCCGAGCTCATCCCGACGCTGCTCACCGGCCAGATGTCGGCGCCTGAACGTCGCAAGGCGGCGCTGCGGGTGGCCTCCGGTCAGGCGCGCATCGTGATCGGCACGCACGCACTGCTCTCCGACAAGACGACCTTCGCCGACCTCGGCCTTGTCGTGGTCGACGAGCAGCATCGCTTCGGCGTCGAGCAGCGCGAGACACTGCGTGCCAAGGGCACGAGCCCGCACGCGCTGGTGCTCACCGCGACCCCCATTCCGCGCACGGTCGCGATGACCGTGTTCGGCGATCTCGACACCTCGGTGATCCGCAGCATGCCGGCCGGCCGCGCCGGCATCGAGACCTTCGTGGCGCCGCTGGCCGATCACCCGAACTGGTTCCAGCGGGTGTGGGAGCGCGCCGCTGAAGAGATCGCGCAGGGGCGGCAGGTGTTCGCGGTCTGCGCGGCGATCGACACGGTGGGCGACACGACTGAGGCGGACGCCGCACCCCCGGCCGACGGTGACGCTCGCGGGCCGCGCTGGGGTGTGGTGCAGCTCGACGAGGCGCTCGCGACGCATCCGCGCCTCTCGCAGGTGCGCCGGGCCGTGCTGCACGGGCGGATGCCGGCGGATGAGAAGGATGCCGTGATGCAGGCCTTCGCCCGCGGCGAGATCGACCTGCTCATCGCCACGACGGTGATCGAGGTCGGGGTGGACGTGCCGAACGCCTCGACCATGATCATCCTCGACGCCGACCGGTTCGGTGTCTCGCAGCTGCATCAGCTGCGCGGCCGTGTCGGCCGCGGGTCGGTGCCAGGCTTGTGCCTGCTGGTCACCGAGGCCGAGCTCGGCACACCGGCCCGCGAGCGGGTGGATGCCGTGGCCGCGACCCTCGACGGCTTCGAGCTCGCCGAGGTCGACCTCGAACTGCGCGGCGAGGGAGACGTGCTGGGCGCCACGCAGTCGGGCGTGCGCTCCTCGCTGCGGCTGTTGCGGGTGGTGAAGGATGCCGGGCTCATCAGCGACGCCAGATGGCTCGCCGAGGGCATCCTGGCGGCTGATCCTGAGCTCGAGCATCACGGCGGTCTGCGCGCCGCGATCGAACGCCGCGTGAGCGACGATGACCGCGCGGCGCTGAGCAAGAACTAAGCGTTCTCGCGGCGTCGGTCCGGGTGATCGGTGTGTCTTAGGCTGAGAGCATGCGATGCACTGAGCGATCAAAGGAGTCGAAGTGAACAACAGGATCGCCGTCGTTCCCGGTTCTTTCGATCCCCCCACCCTCGGACATCTCGATGTCATCCGGCGCGCCGCGAAGCTCTATGACGAGCTGCACGTACTGGTGGTGCACAACCCGGGCAAAGAGGCGATGCTGCCGATCGCGCAGCGCCTGACCCTGCTTGAGCAGTCGATCGCCGAGGCCGGCATCGAGGGGCACATCATCGTCGGCTCATGGAGCATGGGCCTGCTCGTCGACTACGCGCGCGATGTCGACGCCGGGGTGCTGGTCAAGGGCATCCGCTCTCAGGTGGACGTCGCGTACGAATCCCCGATGGCGATCGTGAACCGACACCTCGCCGACATCGAGACGGTGTTCCTGCTGCCCGACCCCGCACACGCGCTCGTCTCGAGCTCGCTGGTGCGCCAGGTAGCCGGACTCGGCGGCGATGTGTCGCCGTTCGTGCCGCCGGTGGTCGCCGCCTTCCTCGACACCGGGGCGCGCGGGATCTGATCCACGACCCGGCCTTCTCGGCTGGTTCGGCGGGTAGCATGGCGGGGTGAGATCCCGACTGAACGGTCCCTTTGTCCTGCCCGCCCGCGACATCGTCCGCAAGCCGGGCGAGATGCGCGAACACGCCTTCTCGGTGACCCTGCCCGAGCAGTGGGGGGAGGGCATCGTCTCGATCCCTGCCGGCGAAACCCTCGACCTCGACGTGCGTCTGGAGTCGGTGCACGAGGGCATCCTGGTCTCGGGAACGGTCGATTCGGAGTACGTCGGAGTGTGCGGTCGGTGCCTCACCGACATCACCGCGCCTGTCGAAGTCGAGTTCCAGGAGCTTTTCGCGTATCCTGGTGAGGAAGAAACTGACTTCGAGGTTCAAGACGACCACGTGGATCTTGAAACTCTGGTCAGGGATGCGATTGTTTTGTCGCTTCCATTTCAGCCGGTGTGTCAGCCGGATTGCCTGGGTCTCGACCCGAACACGGGTGAGAAGTTGACCGAGAGCACTGGCGCAGAGAGCGAAGCTCCCATCGATCCTCGATGGAGCGCGCTCCGACAGATCACAGACCAAGACGGCACGGCAGAGAGCCGGGCCGCCGAGAAAGAAGAGAGCTAGTCATGGCTGGTAACCCCCCGAAGCGCAAGGTCTCCCGTTCGAACACCCGCTCGCGCCGTGCGCAGTGGAAGGCCGAGGCCCCCGCGCTGGTGAAGACCGTCGAGAACGGCAAGGTCGTCTACAGCCGTCCGCACCAGGCCAAGGTTGTCACCGACTCGCAGGGCACCGAGCTGTTCCTCGAGTACAAGGGCCGCAAGGTCGCTGACGTCTGATCTGACGAACGTGACCGAGGTCCCCACGGGGGAGCGACCTCTCACCGAGAAGCTCGGCGTCGACATTGACGCCGAGCTTCTTGAGCGAGCGCTGACGCATCGCTCGTACGCGTACGAGCACGGCGGCATCCCGCACAACGAACGGCTGGAGTTCCTCGGGGACTCGGTGCTCGGTCTTGCGGTGACGGTGATGCTGTTCACCACGAACCCCGATCTCGACGAGGGCGCGCTGGCGAAGCGACGCGCGAGTGTCGTCTCGACGGTGGCGCTGGCCGAGGTTGCGCGCGGGATCGGACTCGGTGCCTATCTGCGTCTCGGTCGTGGTGAGGAGAACACCGGCGGTCGCGACAAGGACTCGATCCTCGCCGACACGATGGAAGCGGTGTTCGGGGCGACGTTCCTGTCGGCGGGACAGGAAGCCGCGACCGAGCTCATCCTGCGGCTCACCCAGCCGCTGCTTGCCGACCCCGAACGCTACGGCGCGGCCATGGACCCGAAGACGAGCCTGCAGGAGCTGGCGGCGCGTTTGGGCTCCCCGGCGCCGCACTATGCCGTCGTTTCGTCGGGGCCCGACCATGACCGTCTGTTCACCGCGACGGTGACGGTGGGTGAGGTTAGCACGACGGGCGCGGGCACCAGCAAGAAGACTGCTGAAATGGCCGCAGCGCTCAACGCGTGGCGACAGCTCAGCCAAGACGTCTGAACGACACTGTGCCTGAGCTCCCCGAGGTCGAGGTCGTCCGCGCCGGGCTGGCACCGGCGGTCGTGGGCGCGCGCATCACTGCTGTCGACGTGATCGACGAGCGCGCGCTGACCCGGCATCCTGCCGGCGCCGCCGACTTCGTCTCGCGCCTGGAGGGCGCGCGGGTGGCGGCTGCGGCGCGCCGCGGCAAGTTTCTCTGGCTGCCGCTCGAGGGTGACGAGCAGGCCTTGATGGCCCATCTCGGCATGAGCGGTCAGATGTTGCTGCGGGTGCCGGATGCCGCGCCCGAGCGGCACGAGCGGGTGCGGCTGCACGTCGAGCATCCCGCGCACGGGCGGCTCGCGGTGGTCTTCAGTGATCAGCGCACGTTCGGTTCCCTCGCCGTCGACGAGCTGATCGACACGCCGGATGCCGCCCCTGGTGGCTTCGGGACCCCGCTCGCGCGCATCCCGACGCAGGCCGCCCACATCGCGCGCGATCCGCTGGATACGGCCTTCGACGATGCCGGGTTCATCGCTACCGTAGGTCGGCGATCCAGCGCGATCAAGCGTCTGCTGCTGGACCAGAACCTGGTCAGCGGCATCGGCAACATCTACGCCGACGAGTCACTGTGGGCGTCGCGTATCCATCCCGAAACGCCCGGTACGCGGTTGTCTGCGCGGGCCGTCCGTCGGCTGCTGGGCGAGGTGCGCCTGGTGCTGGAGAAAGCCCTGGCCGAGGGCGGGACGAGCTTTGACGCGCAGTACGTGAATGTCAACGGGCAGGCTGGCTACTTTTCCCGACATTTATGTGTCTATGGTCTGGCCGGACAACCCTGCCCTCGCTGCGGGACGCCAATCAGGCGCGTTGCCTTCATGAACCGCTCGTCGCACTTCTGCCCACGGTGTCAGCGCCTTCGCAAAAACAGCCTCTGATCTGCTGTTATGGGCGCAGTCGGTCGTCACGGATTCAGTGCCATCCTCTCCCAAACGCCCATCTTCTTGGGTTCGAACGGTGGGACACATCTGGACGCGTTTTGCCACATCAACGTGACATGGTGTGTAGAAGGATGA
>NZ_JBBDGN010000018.1:0-51663 GCF_037204145.1 Microbacterium istanbulense | reverse complement strand
CTGGTCCCGGGGTCGACCGCCGGCGGATGCAGCACGATCGCCGTGTCCGGCTGCCCGGTCGGGCCGACGGTGATCCAGCGCATGTCCTGGTAGCCGACGTCCTTGCGCACCTCGAACCCGAGGACGTCGCGGTAGAAGGCGACGGATGCCTCGGCATCTGTGTGCGGGAGGAAGCTCGCGTTGATGGTGATGTCCATAAGGATGACGCTACTGATGCGCCGGCCGGGAGACTTCTCGATTCCTGATCGGTCTCGTTGCCTGCTTCTCCATCCAGGACGGGATGCCGGCCGCGAGCCCCGGATCCCGCCGATAGGCGCTCGGCGGCACGCCGACGAGTTCCGCGAAACGGGTGCTGAAGGTGCCCAGCGACGAGAACCCCACGGCGAAGCAGACATCCGTGACGCTGAGGTCACCGCGGCGCAGCAACGCCATGGCGCGTTCGACCCTGCGGGTCATCAGGTACGCGTATGGCGACTCCCCGTACGTCTCGCGGAAGCGCCGGCTGAGGTGCCCCGCTGACATATGCACTCCCCTGGCGAGTGCCTCCACATCCAACGGGCTCGCGTACTCACGGTCGATCCGATCACGCACCCGACGCATTAACGCCAACTCGCGGAGGCGCGCATCGTCTGGCCCGGTCACATCGTGAGTGTGGCATACGGCCTGGCCGCGACCCGATATTTCGCACGGCGCGACGTCCTGGCATTTCTCCCGTGGCGCGCTAGCCTGTTGCCAAGCCCGTACAGGGTTTTCTCAGAAAGGCAGTTCAGACATGACAGATTCACTATCCACCGAGAAGGGCGTGGTCGGCTCACTCCGTCTCTTCCTGGCGATCTCCGGTGTGATCGCTCTGCTCACCGGTATCGCGATGATGATCTGGCCCGACAAGGTCGCCGTCACCATCACCGCCATCCTCGGCGCCTACCTGATCGTCGCTGGCGTGGTCTACGTCGGACTCGGTCTGTTCGGCAGCGGCAAGGGCGGCTGGGCTCGCGTGGGTCACATCGCCCTCGGTCTGCTGTACATCATCGCCGGCATCGTGGCGTTCTCGAACCTGCAGGCCGCTGCGGTCACGTTCGCCCTCGTCACCGTGATCTTCGTCGGTGTCAGCTGGATCTTCGACGGCATCGTCTCGCTCAGCCTGCTGGGCAACGACGGGGCTCGTACGTGGACCCTGCTGTACTCGATCCTCAGCATCATCGCCGGTATCGCGGTGATCACGATGGGCATCGCCGCCGTGCCGTTCTTCTGGATCCTGCTGTCGATCTCGCTGATCGTCATCGGCATCCTGCAGATCGTGCGTGCGATCACGACGGGCAAGTAACGCGTCGACACCTCACAGAGAACGGCCCCGGTGGATTCTTCACCGGGGCCGTTCTCTGTGATGATCGCTTACTCGGCGACGAAGTCAGAGGTGTCTCCCACGAGACGAGTGTTGTCGGCCGGAACCGGGTCAACGGCAGCACGAGCGACCTCGGCGGCGAACTCCGACACGTTGTAGAGCTTGCCGGCCGACTCGCGGCGCCCAGCGATCGCGCCGGGGTTCGCGCGCTCGAGCAGCGTGGCCGTGATAGTGCCCTCGATCATGTCGCCGGAGACGACGGTGAAGCCGATGCCCTTCTCGGCGAGACCGGGGATGAGCTCGCGCAGCGCGTCTTCGCCCGCACGCTTCGACTTCGCGACCGGCTCGTACTCGGGCATGGTCGGCGTGGTACGGATGAAGTGCGCCTGGTGGCTGGTGACGAAGACGACACGGGAGCCCTCACCGAGCAGCGGTTCGGCGGCCTTCAGCACACCGACCTGCGCATCGCGGTTGAGCTTGAGCGCGTAGTCCTCGGCCATGCCGGACTCCATGCCGCCGGATGCATTGAGCACGAGCACGTCAAGGCGACCGAACTCATCCCGCACGGCGGCGAACATCGCCTCCACCGACTCCGGATCGGTGAGGTCGGCGCCGACGACGAGCACGCGACGGCCCAGCTCACGCAGCTGCGTGGCGAGCTTCTCTGCGCGCGGGGCCTTGTTGCGGTAATTGATGACCACGTCAGCCCCGGCCTCAGCCAGGTAGCGAACGGTGTCAGCGCCGATGCCGCGCGACGAGCCGGTGACGAGTGCCACCTTGCCGTCGAGGGATCCGGCCGGAAGAACCTCTGTCATTTCTGACTCCTCGGGATGCTCGGGAAACGCGCCGACGGCGCTCCCTCACCCTACAACGCGAGTCCCCCCCTGACCTCGTCTGAGCCCCGTGATAGGTTGACCGCAGGAGGGGCACATGGACGGTTTCACGGCATTCATCGAGCTCATCGACCAATGGGCATGGATCGGCTGGCTGGTTCTGATCGCCTTGTTCCTCGTGATCGAGATGCTCACCCTCGACTTCACGTTCCTCATGCTCTCGGGCGGCGCGATCGTCGGTCTCGGCGCCGATCTGGTCGGCCTTCCCGTGTGGGTGCAGATCCTCATCGCCGCGGCGGCCGCTGCTGTGCTGATCCTCTTCCTCAGGCCACCGTTGCTGCAGCGGCTGCGTCGTGGCGAGGACCCCACCAAGTCGAACGTCGATGCGCTCATCGGATTGCCCGGCGTCGCACTGCACGACATCACCCAGATCACCGGTCAGGTCAAGCTCGCCAACGGCGACACCTGGACCGCCCGCAGCGTCGATGGCGCCCCGATCATCGAGGGCGCCCGCGTGGTCGTCGCCCAGGTGAGCGGCGCCACCGCCTACGTCCGCCTCGTCGTCGAATAGGAGTACGCCCATGGACGATACGTCGATCATTCCCAGCGTCATCATCTGGGTCCTCATCATCGCGGTCATCATCTTCGTGGTGGTGACCCTCGCCCGCTCGATCCGCATCATCCCGCAGGCCACGGCTGGCGTGGTCGAGCGTCTCGGCCGGTACCACAAGACGCTCACGCCCGGCCTGAACATCCTGGTTCCGTTCATCGACCGCCTGCGACCGCTCATCGACATGCGCGAGCAGGTCGTGTCGTTCCCGCCACAGCCGGTGATCACCGAGGACAACCTCGTCGTCTCCATCGACACGGTGGTGTACTTCCAGGTGACGGATGCTCGTGCGGCGACGTATGAGATCGCCAACTACCTCGGCGCTGTCGAACAACTCACGACCACCACCCTCCGTAACGTCGTCGGTGGTCTGAACCTCGAAGAAGCGCTGACCAGCCGTGACAACATCAACGGCCAGCTGCGGATCGTGCTCGATGAGGCAACCGGCAAGTGGGGCATCCGTGTCGGACGCGTGGAGCTCAAGGCCATCGACCCGCCCGTCTCCATCCAGGACTCGATGGAGAAGCAGATGCGCGCCGAGCGTGACCGCCGTGCAGCCATCCTCACCGCTGAGGGGTCGAAGCAGTCCCAGATCCTCGAGGCCGAGGGCCGCCGGCAGGCCGAGATCCTCCGCGCCGAGGGTGACAAGCAGGCCGCCGTGCTGCGCGCCCAGGGTGAGGCCGAAGCCATTCAGAACGTCTTCAGCGCGATTCACCAGGGTCAGCCCGACGACAAGCTGCTCGCCTACCAGTACCTGCAGATGCTGCCGAAGATCAGCGAGAGCGAATCGAGCAAGCTGTGGATCATCCCCAGCGAGCTGACCGAGGCGCTCAAGGGCATCGGCAGCGCCTTCACCCCGCGCCCGGGCGATGCACCGCCCCGCAACACCCCGTGAGCCACCCCTACTTCGACGGCCCGCGACAGCCCCGCGTCTTCGCTCACCGCGGCCTCGTCGCGCCCGGAGGCGACGGCCCGGCGGTCTGGGAGAACACCGCCCTGGCGTTCGCAGCAGCACACGCCACCGGGGCGGAGTACATCGAGACCGACTGCCGACTCACCGCCGATGGCGATGTCGTTCTCGTGCATGACGACACGCTCGCACGCCTGAACGGCGACACCCGCCCCATCGACACGATGCGCACGGTGGAGCTCGAGCGCATCTTCGCCGACCACGGCGGCCTGATGACCGTGAAAGATGCCTTGGCATCGTTCCCCAGCATGCGGTTCAACATCGACGCCAAGACGACAGCAGTGGCCGCTCCCCTCGGCCGCGTCATCGCCGATGACGCGCATCGTGTGCTCGTGACGAGCTTCGCCGACGCCAATCGGAAGGCCGCAGTCGCCGCAGCCCTCGCGGCTGGTGCCGAGATTCGCCCCGCCACGTCCGGCGGCCGCAACACGATCCTCGCCCTGCGGGGTTTCACCGCGGTCCGGCTGTCGCCGGCGCGCGCTCTGACGGAGATCGACGCGGTGCAGATCCCCGAGAGGCAGGGCCCGGTCAAGATCGTGACCCCCACGGTGATCGACGCGGCACACCGCCTCGGCGTGGAAGTGCACGTCTGGACGGTCAACGATCCTGACGACATGGTGCGCCTCGTGGATGCCGGTGTAGATGGCATCGTCAGTGACCGCGCCGACCTGGCCGTCGCCGCCTTGCACGCCCCATAACCGAGCAAAACGTCCTCAGCGCTGGGATTCCACTGTGAATACCGCGCGTAACCCTCTGACGTGGATGAAGCGCACAGACGCGAGCGTTATACCTGACACCGACGAGAGGACCACACAATGGCAGATCGCAGCCTCCGCGGCATCCGACTCGGCGCCCAGAGCCTACAGAGCGAAGAGGGCGTCGTCTTCATGGAACGCCGCGCAACGAACTACAAGTGCACCGCATGCGGCCACGAGACCACGCTGATGTTCGCGGCCGACGCGGACGCCCCGCAGACCTGGGAGTGCCGCTCATGCGGTGCCGAAGCAGTGCTGCAGGTCGATGGAGCTTCAGTGACCGTCGAGGACGGCGATGAGAAGGCCGCCCGCACCCACTGGGACATGCTGCTTGAGCGCCGTTCGCGCGCCGAGCTCGAGGAGCTTCTCGAGGAGCGCCTCGCCTACGTCCGGGCCCGCCGCGGCGCCGGCGACGACCCCACTCGCGAGAAGATCGGGGCCTGATCAGCGACGACGTCGGGCGATGAGCCCGGCGGCCGCAAGGCCCGCGAGAGCCCCCCACAGCAGCAGCTGCTGAATCCACGGGCCCAGCACCACCCCCGCCGTGAGGCCGGAGCGCAGGTCGATATCCTCGACCAGCGCTCCGGCCTCATCTGCGTCCAGGGAAGCGACCGTCGAGCCATCCGGACGGATGATCTGGCTGGTTCCGACGGTTGAGACGTTCACAACACTGCGGCCGGTCTCGATCGCACGCATGCGCGCGAAGGCGAGCTGCTGCAGATTCTCGTCCGTACCGCGGAAGTCGGCATTGTTGGTCTGGAAGACCAGCACCTCGGCGCCCGCCAGGATGCTCTCGCGGATGACCTCGTCGTAGATGACGTCGAAGCAGATCGCGAGTCCGACACCCACGCCGTCGACATCGACGATCGGCGGGTTCGACCCGGCCGTGTACTCCCGCTGGATGAGGCCGATGAGGTCAGGAGCGAGCGCGTTGAAGAAGGCGCGATCGGGAACGTACTCGCCGAACGGCACCGGATGCCGTTTGTCGTGCAGCTGTGTGGCGGTGCCATCCTCGGTCCACAGGAACGAGGTGTTGAAGATGCCGTCTGTCCGCTCGGTCGCGGTGTTGGCCAGCAGCGGAGCATCCGCCTGGCTCACCACCCGTGTCAGTTTGCGGGCCGTGAACTCGTCCTGGAACGGGTCGTAGTCGACACCGCCCTCCGGCCACACGATCAGGTCGAGATCGTCGCCGAGGATCGGCTTTGTCGCATCCGTCTGCGCCGCGATGACGCCATAGGGCTCGCGCTCGTCGAAGTATCCGGTCGTGCCGTTGCCCTGCACCGCACCGATGCGGATCTCTCCGGCGGCAGTGGTCGGAAACAGCGGCGTCAGGAACAGCACCAGAATCGTTGCGGCGGGCAGGATGGCCCGCGTCGGCCTGCGCCAGCTGCCCGTCGCGATGAGCTCGATGAGCAGTGCGACAGCGGTGACCATCATGAAGCTCAGGCCGCTGACACCGATCCACGAGGTCAGATGAGCCAGCGGGCTCTCCGACTGGGTCATCCCCACGCGTGCCCACGGGAATCCGCCGTAAGGCCAGTTGCCGAGAAACAGCTCCTGCACGGTCCAGAGGGCACCGACCAGCACGGGGAGTCCGACGAGCCGCCCTCTGGGCCACGCACGGGGCACCCAGCGGTATGCCAGGGCGATCAGCAGGAAGGCGACCGCGAGCAGCACTGCCTGCAGGGTGGCCAGCGCGACCCATGGCAGGGGCCCCAGATAGCGGGCGGTCCACGAGACGAGGAAGAAGTAGAGCACGGCACCATAGACGAGCCCTACGAGCAGCGCGCTCCCGAGGCGGCGACCACGCAGGGCCATCAGCACCAGGGCGATGGCGCCGAAAGCCGCCGGCCAGATGGCCGCGCCCGGGAATGCAACGCTCATGAGGTATCCGCCGACGCCGGCGAACAGGACGGCCAGGCCGAGCGGCAGCGGGGTGATCGGGCGCACCGGCGGCCGTGTCTGGGACTGCTCCGACATCACAGCCCCGAGTAGGCGACGATGCCCCGACGCACCCCGTCGAGGGCGCGGCGGGCGGTGCGGGCGAGTTCGTCGTCTTCGGCGGTGATCGAGAGCTGATCGAGCAGATCGATCGTCTGCTTGGCCCAGCGCACGAAGTCGCCGGCGGCCATGTCGGCATCGATCAAGACGCGATCGAGACTGCCACCGCGTGCCCACGAGTGCATGGCGGCGGCGAGGCCGGGCGCGAGCGGCTCGCTGCCGGGCAGATGATGCTCCTGCTCGATGTCATCGAGTTCGGCCCACAGCCGGGTGGTCTTGTCATAGGCGATGCGGAACGCGCCACGCGGCAGGCCCCGTTCGCCCATGTTCTGCTCGTCACGCCGTGGCTCGTAAACGAGGCAGCTCGCCATCGCAGCCAGTGACGGCGCGTCGAGACTGCGCCACAAGTCCTGCCGCAGAGCCTCCGCGACGAGCAGATCCCGTTCGCCGTAAATGCGCCGCATGGTGCGGCCGGCATCCGTCAGTTCGAGATCGTCACCGTGTCCGGTGACGTAGCCGAGCACCTCGAGCACCTCGATGACACGGTCGAAGATGCGCGCGACGGTGCCGGTGCGCGTTGCGATCTGCTTGCGCATGCGATCGGTCTCACGCTTGAGCTTCCAATACCGCTCCGCCCACCGAGCGTGCGCTTCGCGGTCGGGGCAGGCGTGGCAGGGATGGCGCTGCATCCGGGTGCGCAGCGCCTTGATCTGCCGCTGTCGTTTCTCTCGCGCCGCGCGAGAGCCATTCCCGTCGACCCGGTTCTTCTTCTCGAGATCGGCGAGTTCACGTCGGATGCCCGAGTACTCGAGAAAGTCGCCGTGCTCGCACGTCATCGCCTTCAGGTAACCCTCGAGCGATTCCTCGGCCTCCCGTACCTTGCGGGCGATACCCACCACGGCGCGGTCGGCCTGGAACTGTGCGAACGACGACTCGAGGATTTCGCGAGCACGGTCGCGACCGAACCTGTCGATGAGATTCACGGCCATGTTGTAGGTGGGCCGGAAGCTGGAGTTGAGCGGGTAGGTGCGCCGGGATGCCAGTGCCGCGACCGCCTGCGGATCCATACCCTCCGACCATTGCACGACGGCATGGCCTTCGACGTCGATCCCGCGTCGCCCGGCGCGACCGGTGAGCTGGGTGTACTCACCGGAGGTGATGGCGACGCGCGCCTCGCCGTTGAACTTCTCCATCTTTTCCAGCACCACCGTGCGCGCCGGCATGTTGATACCGAGCGCGAGCGTCTCGGTGGCGAAGACCACCTTGACGAGCTTGCGCTGGAAGAGCTCCTCGACGACCTCTTTGAACGCGGGCAACAATCCCGCGTGGTGGGCGGCGATGCCGCGTTCGAGATCGTCTCGCCACTCCCAGAAGCCGAGGACGGCGAGATCCTCTTCGCGCAGGGAGCGGGTGCGTTCGGCCACGATCTCCCGGATCTCGGCGCGCTCTTCGTGTGTGGTGAGGCGGATGCCCGCGCGCCGCACCTGCGCGACGGCGGCGTCACAGCCGACCCGGCTGAAGATGAAGAAGATCGCCGGCAGCAGATTCGAGCGCTCGAGCAGCCGGACAACGTCGGGCCGATCCATCCGCTCGATGCGGCGAGGCTGCGGTCGCTTGCCTCCGCGCTGCGGGCGCTGACCCTGGCGGCCGCGGTGCCGGTCGCTGACGTACTGCTGCGCCCGGCGGTTGTTGTCGTACCGCGATCCGGTGAACGAGCGGATGCGCATGAGCTCTTGGTTCACCTGTGCGGTGGCGATGCCCGCCCTGTCGTCGAACAACGGCAGCAGGTCGTCACGGACGAGCACGTGCTGTTCGAGCGGCACGGGCCGGATCTCCGAGACGATGACATCGGTGTCACCGCGCACGGTGTCGAGCCAGTCGCCGAACTCTTCGGCGTTGGAGACCGTGGCGCTGAGCGCGACGAGTCGCACGTCGGAGGGCAGGTGCAGGATCACCTCTTCCCAGACGGGGCCGCGGAAGCGGTCGGCGAGGTAGTGCACCTCATCCATCACCACGTAGCGCAGGCCACGCAGCGCATCCGACTGCGCGTACAGCATGTTGCGCAGCACCTCGGTGGTCATCACCACGATGCGCGCGTTGCCGTTGATGTTCGTGTCGCCTGTGAGAAGCCCAACGTCATCGGGCCCGTACACCTCGACGAGCTCGCGGAACTTCTGGTTCGACAGGGCCTTCATCGGGGTCGTGTAGAACGCCTTCTCCCCCGGCGTCTGCATCGCCAGATGGATGGCGAACTCGCCCACGATGGTCTTGCCCGCGCCGGTGGGCGCGGCGACGAGCACGCCATGGCCGTCTTCGAGCGACTGGCAGGCCTCGATCTGGAACGGGTCGAGATCGAAACGCTGGCGTTCCGCGAACGCGCGTGTCTGCGGGTGCTGCGCCGCAGCCCGAGCCTCTGCGTAGCGCTCAGCGGGTGAGCTCATGCGTCAGGGTCCAGGCCCTCGGCCACCATCCGCTTTCGCTTTCGCCGGTCGAACAACATCGACAGGAACGTCGCGGCGAAGTACAGCACGACGAGGATGCCGGCCAGCAGCAGCATCGAGCCGATGTCGGCCGCCGGGGTCGCGATCGCCGCGAACAGGGACGCCACCAGCACGGCGACGCGCCACGACTTCAGCATCGCCTTACCCGTGACGACACCCGCCAGGTTCAGCGCCACCATGAACACCGGCAACACGAACGAGACGCCGATCACCAGGATGAACTTGAAGATGAAGTCGTAGTAGTAGTTCGCGTCGAAGAAGTTCTTGCCCGCTTCGGGCACGAAGCCCGACATCACCTCGATGACATGCGGCGCCACCATGACGGCGACGTACGTGCCGGCGAAGAACAGCGGAATCGCCGCCCCGAGGAAACCCCACGTGTACTTGATCTCTTTGCGTGTAAGGCCGGGCATGACGAATGCCCAGATCTGCCACAGCCAGATGGGCGCCGAGAACAGCAGACCCAGCGCGAAGGCGATACGGATACGCAGGTTGAAGCCGGTGGCGATACCGCTGAAGACGAGCTCTGCGAACTCGCCTCCTCGCTGTTCGTCGATGATGCGAATCGGCTCGGTGATGAACCAAATGACGCTGTCAGTGACGAGGAACGCCACGACCATACCGACCACGAGGCCGAGGATCGCGAGAACGAATCGCTTGCGCAGTTCCTTGAGGTGGGAGGCCAGCGACATCCGCCGGTCTTCTTTGGCCGTGGGCGTCTCCGGTTTGTCCAGAGCTGTCACGGCCTAGGCGCTGCGCGGCGGCGCGTCCTGCTCACTGGGCTTCTCGGCTGCCGGAGCCGTGGAACCCGTCGCCGGGGCGTCGGTCGCACCAGCAGCGGTGTCACCGGCGGGCGCGTCGTCTTCCTTCATGGCCTTCATCTCGCCCTTGAAGACACGAGCCGACTGGCCCAGGCTCTTCGCCAGTGCCGGCAGCTTTGCCGCACCGAACAGGAGCAGGATGATGATCAGAATGATCCACAGGTGTGGCCCTGCAAACAGATTGCCCATGGATTTCTCCTCGTCAGATCGGGTGTGGTAGCAGTCTACTGCGTGAAAACGATTTTCGGGGAGATGATATCTAGCCGATATAGAGCGAGCCCCGCGGCCGCCCACTCCCGCGTCGTGGCGCGCGCCACGGCCGGTTCGAGCACTTCCAGCGCACCGCCGAAGCGGGTCGCCAGTCGTTTGATGCTCCGCGGGTCGGCCATGCGCAGGCGCACCGTCAGCTGACCGTCCTCGCGGGCGATCTCTTCTGACGGATACGCACCGAGCAGCGGCGAGAGCCGCTCGGGCACCCGCACGATCACGGCATCCGCGTCGTCTTGCCCGAACGTCTGTGGCAAATGCTCGTCGCGGTGCGTGATCGCGATGTCGGTCAGCTGCGGATCGCTCACCCGGTCCAGGTGGAAGGTGCGGATCGCCTGCCGCAGATGACACCAGCCCTGCAGATACCACTGGCCGTTCGTGATGAGGATCCGCATCGGGTCGACCGTGCGCGTCGTCGGATCGGCATCCGGCGCTTGGTAGGTGAACGCCACGGCGACACCATCCTGCAGCGCGCGGGAGACGACATTCTGCACGTCGCTGACGACGGCCGGTGCGACGACGACATCCACCGGAGCATCGGCTGCGCCTCGGGAAAGCTTGGCGATGAGCCCGCTGACAAGACCAGAGTCGGCCACGGCGGGCACGGCGGCGACCATCTGCAGACCCGCGAGCAGGGCCGCGGCCTCGCGCGCGGTGAAGCGAGGCACCCGACGCAGGGCAACCTCATTCGTGATCTCGATGATGTCGTGTTCATCGAGCAGGTCCCAGTCGATGTCGAACATCTCCTGCGGCAGCTGCCAGTAGCCGTCCTCGCCCGGCAGTCCGATGACCGTGAGCTTCTCGACCATCGATCGCATCTGCTCGGGCGTGACGCCGAAGTCGGCGGCGGCCTCGGTCAAGGTGACCTGTCCGCGTTCGACGAGATACGGCACGAGCGTCAGGTAGAGCCGCACGCGATCGGCGGCGAGCAACGGTGTCGCGGAGGGCGTCATGCGAGGCGTCCTTCCTCGTGCGCCGCGATCACGGCCTCCAGGCGGGCGATGACGGCCTCGCGCAGCGGTGCCGGTTCGACGACGCGCACCTCGGGTCCGTAAGAGGCCAGTTCGTCGGCGAAGATGTACAGGTCGACGTAGGACACGTGGATGCCCTGAGACGCGGGCTCGGCGCGGCGTCCCAGACGCAGCGCGGCCTCTGTTCCCGGCGTGACCTCGAGCAGCGCACGCTGACCCGCCGCCACCTCTTCGAGACCGACTAGGGCGCGTTCGCCGGCGCCGTCGCGCAGCGCCTCGTCGAACGTCTGGCGCGTGACGGTGACGTCACCGACGATGCGACTGAGCAGGAAGGTGCGTTCGGCATCCACGTCCACATCGATGCCGTACACATGCCAGCGCGCCTCGTAGTCGACGAGCGCCAGCGGCCGCACGCGTCGCCGACGCGGCAGCTCCTCCCCCGGCTTGAGGTAGTCGAATACGACGACTCGACTGCGCTGGATACCGTCCTGCAGCGGCCCGAAGGCGTCTTCGCTTGCCGTGATGCGCGGGGCGAAACCGATGATCGGCTCATCGCCATCGATGCCGAGCGCACGGATCTTCCGCACGCCGGCCTGCGCGTCGACGGAGACGGATTCCGTGCTCCAGACGCTGCCGGCCAGGCGCAGCACGGCCAGTTCGGCTGGACTGAACTCGATGTCGGATGGCAGGTCGTATTCGGCCTGCGGAATGCGGTAGCGCGCCTCACGAAGGTCGTTGGGATCTGCCGAGTCGCCGATGGTCTCGATCGGCACGCCCAGAGACCGCAGGTCGTCCTTGTCGCGCTCGAACATCTTCTCCAGGGCATCCGTCTTGGCGCCCGCTTCGGCGCGCTGGCGGTACCCCGAGACGTTGTCGAGGATCTGCTGCTTGGTCAGGCCGATCTCCGTGGCCATCAGCGCGACGACGAGATTCGTCTGTCGCTCCTCGGCGGGGATCGACACCGCCATCAGTTCGACAGCTCCTGCGGGATGATCCCCAGCACATCGACGACCCACGCCTGGGCGGACTGGTTGCCGGGGTCCGGCACGACGACGAGCAGCTGCGATCCGACCTTCGCCTGCTGCAGAGCCGTCTGCACCTCTGCGGGCAGGATGCCCGGATCGGTCGCGGTCGGCTCGTCCCACGTCGTCGTGAGCACACTGCGGTCGTTCCATCCAACCGCTGTCGCATGGAACATCGGCAGGCCGTCGCCGACGACCTCGCCCTCACCCTCGATGATCGTCTCGGTGACGACCTCGGTCGGCGCCGCGTCATCGGGGATGATGATGCCGGGACGACCATCCGCCGCGCGCACCACCGACGGCAGCCCGCGCTGGGTGTTGAACACCGCGGCTCCCTCGGCCTTGGGCAGTGCCACATAGATGAAGTCCGTTACGACGATCACGTTCTCGTCGAGCCCCATGCCGATCTGCGCGGCGGCTGCTTCACCGAGGTCGTTGGTCGGCAGGGAGTACACGACGCGACTGCCCTGGGTGACGCAGGGAACGATCGCTTCCATGCCCGGGGTCCTCGCGGCTTCGGTGGCGTTGAAGAGCGTCACCGAAGGCCCGACGATCGGCTCACCCGTCTCGCCGTTGAGCAGCGTCATGGCAACGATGCTGGTCTGGTTGTCGGTGGTCACGGCGGTGCCGTCGCCGACGATGAGATCGGCGTACTCCGCACCGTCGGTGCGCAGCGGGGCCGCGAAATCGATCTGCGCGGCGCCGATGTCGCCGGTCACATCGACAGCATCCGCGAGGTTCGACGACGAGTCGCGTTCGCAACTCGCACCTGCGACGCTCGGCGCGGCCGAACATCCGGTCAGCGCGAGCGCGGAAAGAGCGAGGACAGAGAGGGCAGCCGACGATTTACGCACGCGCCCCAGTCTATTCGGTCGTCGCGTCACCCTCGCGCGACGCGGCGGCCGTGCGGGCACCCGCCGCCGCCTTCTGCGCCTCGCGGACGCGCTTGCGGAGGTTCTTGTCGGTGATCTCGCGGTCGCCGACGGCGCCAGGAGTCCACAGCTCGACGTCCTCGTCGCCATAGCTCGACTTGGATGCGCGGCGACGCACCTCGGGTGGGATGGCGCCGGGCGCGAGCCTGCGAGCGGTGAGCAGGAACCCGGTGTGGGCGACCATGCGATGATCGGGGCGCACAGCCAGCCCTTCGACGTGCCAGCCGCGCACCATCGTCTCGGACGCGTCCGGTTCGGTGAACAGTCCCGTGCCGCGGATGTACTCGGCGACGCGCGACAGCTGCGTGGCCGTGGCGATGTAGCAGAGCACGACGCCGCCGGGCGTGAGTGCGTCGGCGACGACGTCCATGCACTCCCACGGCGCGAGCATGTCGAGCACGACCCGGTCCACGGTGCCGGGCTCGAACTGCACGGGAAGCTCTTCGGCGAGGTCGCCGACGACGACGTCCCAGGTGTCGGGATCCGTGCCGAAGAACGTCTCGACGTTCGCCTTCGCGACCTCGGCGAAGTCTTCTCGGCGCTCGAACGACACCAGGTGCCCGTCGTCGCCGATCGCGCGCAGCAGGGCGAGCGAGAGCGCGCCCGATCCGACCCCGGCCTCGGCCACGGTCGCGCCGGGGAAGATGTCGGCCTGCATGATGATCTGCGCCGAATCCTTCGGGTAGATGATCGCGGCGCCGCGAGGCATCGACATTGCGAAGTCGCGCAGCAGCGGGCGCAGAGCGAGGTAGTCGTGTCCGGAGCTGTTGGTGACGACCGAGCCGTCCGGGGCGCCGATCAGGTCGCTGTGCTTGAGCACGCCGTGGTGCGTGTGCAGCTCGCCGTCGGGGCGCAGGGTGATGGTGTGCAGACGACCCTTCGGGCCGGTCAGCTGCACGCGGTCTCCTTCACGGAAGGGGCCGCTGGGTCGGACGGCGCCGTTCATCGGGCACTCTCCTCGGTGTTCTCCGCGCGCTCGGCGCTATCGGTGCCCGTGTTCGCCGCGTGGAAGCCCACGACGTCGTCGGCGGTGCGTCCCGCCAGGGTGGGCCAGAGTTCGTGGGCACCGTGACCGTCGAGCGGCACGAGGTGGGGCACCCCGATGGTGCGCGCGCCCGAGGCGACCGCTGACGAGAGTCCGGTGACGGAATCCTCAAGGGCCACGGCGTCGGCGATGTCGATCTCGAGCAGCTCGGCCGCGCGCAGGTAGGGCGCAGGATGCGGCTTGGCGTGAGTGACCTCATCGCCGGCGACGATCAGATCGAAGGCGTCGAAGTCGATCAGCTCGACCACGCGCTCCGCCATGCGGCGCAGTGACATGGTCACCAGGGCGGTCGGGATGCCGGCGGCGCGAAGATCGGCAAGCAGTTCGCGCGCACCGGGGCGGAATGGCACTCCCTGGGTGCGGAGCTTCTCGGCGACCTCGTCCGTGAGGTGCTGCACGATCGCCTCGGCCTCCATGTCGACGCCAGCGGCCTGCAGGATGCCGGCGCTGTCGAGCAGGCCCTTGCCGACGAGTTCCATCGCCTCTTCGTGGCTCCAGGTGCCGCCGTATGAGGTGACCAAAGCGGTCTCGGCCTCCATCCAGTAGGGCTCGGTGTCGACGAGGGTTCCGTCCATGTCCCACAGGACTGCGCTGGGCTTGGTGCTCACTGAACCCATGGTAGCCGCCGCCTCCCCGCTGCCCCGACGGGGCGACTAGCCTGGTGGGATGCCTGAAGAAGAAGCCGGAGCAGAGGAAGAGCGCGTGGACGTTCTGGGATCGCGCATCGTGGTCGCGGCCTTCGATGGCTGGAACGACGCCGGAGAGGCCGCCAGTCGCGCGATCGCCGCGCTGCGCCAGGACCGCGAGTACGAGGTCGCGCACGCGATCGACCCGGAACTGTACTTCGACTACCAGTACACGCGTCCGACGACCGGAATGGATGCGGACGGCCGTCGACGTCTGACGTGGCCGGACGCGACCCTGTGGCGTCCGACGACGACGGGTGAGGGGCCCGAGCTGTGGCTGCTGACCGGCTCCGAGCCGGCGCGCGCGTGGAAGTCTTTCGCTGCGGAGTTCATCGACGCGGCACTGCGGGACGACGTCACCGGCTTCGTCACGCTCGGCGCCATGCTCTCCGACGTGCCGCACACCCGGCCGATCTCCGTGTTCGCGTCGAGCCAGAACGAGGCGGTGCGTGAGGCCCACGGGCTGGAGCGCTCGCTGTATGAGGGGCCGGTCGGCATCCTGAGCGTGCTCGAGTTCTCCGCGGAGCAGGCTGGCATTCCCACCGCGGGGCTCTGGGCGTCGGTTCCGCATTATGTGGCCAGCGCCGCGCCGTCACCGAAGGCGACGCTCGCGCTGCTCGACAGGCTCGAGGAGCTGACGGGTGTCGGCACCGAGCGCGAAGCGCTGCGCACCGACGCGCTCGCCTGGGAGGCGTCGATCGACGCTGCGGCCGCCGAGGACGACGACATGGCGGAGTACATCCGTCAGCTCGAGCGCACCCGCGACACGTGGGACTCGCCGGATGCCTCCGGGGATGCGATCGCGCAGGCCTTCGAGCGGTATCTGCGCCGCCGCGGCGACGGTCCCGACCACAAGCGCTGACCGCGCGGTTCCTGAGCGAGCGCAGCACCCACCCGACAATTCCACGGTTCCTGAGCGAGCGCAGCACCCACCCGGTTCCTGAGCGAGCGCAGCCCCCACCCGACAACCCCACGGTTCCTGAGCGAGCGCAGCACCCACCCGACAACCCCACGGTTCCTGAGCGAGCGCAGCGAGACGAAGGACGCCCCGCTCTGAATGTCGGTGGCCCCTGTTTGACTGTGGGCATGTCAGCGCTGATGGATGTGACCCGAGAGCAGGTGTCGACGCTTCGTGACCTCGTCAACATGGCGCGGTCCATCGAGCGCACCATCAGTTCGTTGCAGGCTGCCCGCGACGGAGTGCTCGCGCTCGGGTCGAAGTGGGCGCTCGAAGTCGCCGCTCAGAACGAGCATCCGGATCATGCCGATATGACGCTGCGCACGGCGGCGGCCGAATTGGGCGCGGCGTTGCGGGTCAGCGACCGGACGGTGCAACGGCGGCTGGTCGAGGCCGACGTCAAGGTGAACCGCTTCCCGGTGGTGTGGGCCGCACAGGGCGCGGGCACGATCAGCGCCAGCCACGCCCGAGCGATTATCGACGCCGCCGATCATCTCGACGACGCGGCTGCCAGGGACGCCTACTCGCATCGGATGGTGGAGTTCGCCCAGGACGAGTCTCCGAACCGCGTCACCGCGGTGGCACGCCGGATCGTCGAGCAGTATCAGCCGCGTTCCCTCGATGAGCGACATGGGGATGCCCGTGAGGGCAGGTCCGTGTGGGTGAATGATCGACCCGATGGAATGGCCGAGCTCGGCATCCTCGGTCCGGCGGCCCTCATCCACGGGGCCTTCGACCGTCTCACGAGTATGGCCGGCGCCGTGCAGACAGCGTCGCGGCAGTGCACCGATCCCGGTGAACGCACGATCGACGCGGAGCACGTGGCCGATTCTCGAACGACCGACCACCTCCGGGCCGACATCGCACTGGATGTGTTGCTGACGGGCGCTCCCGTCGGGCATGACACCCCGGATGCGGCGCTGGCGGCGATCACGGGGCACGTGTCCGTCACGGTGCCCGTGCTCACTCTGATGGGACGCCCCGATGGTCCGCCGGCCGAGCTCGACGGCGTCACGCCGATCGACCTGCCCACCGCGCGAGCGCTGGCCGGAGCGGCGAGCGGGTGGGACCGGATCCTCACCGACCCGATCACCGGCGGGCTCCTTGCTGTGGATCGATACCGACCCGGTCAGCACCTGGGGCGTCATCTTCGTGCGCGCGATGGGCGCTGCCGATTCCTCGGCTGCGGCCGACCAGCCCGTGCCTCCGACATCGATCACCACCACGACGCCGCGCTCGGCGGTCGCACCAACGCGGACAACCTCGGGCACTTCTGCCGTCGACATCACATGCTCAAGCACCATTCGCCGTGGCAGGTCGAGCAACGCGACGGCGGAGACTATGCGTGGACCAGTCCCACCGGGCAGATCTATACCGACAGACCGCCACCCCAACACACGGTCACCTTCACGGAAGATGCCGTGCCGGCGCCATTCTGAACGCGCCTGAACGCGCCGCGACTCAAGACCCGTGCCCTCCGCGGCTCACCGCGTGAACGCTCCGCAGATCAGGGCGTGAGCACCCCGGTCGACAGCAGAACGATGATCGCTGTGCCCAGCAGAATGCGGTAGATCACGAAGGGAAGGAAGCTGCGCTTCGAGATCCAGTTCATGAAGAACGCGATCACGCCGAGCGCAACGACGAAGGCGAGGCCAGTGGCGGCGAGCGTCTCGCCCATCGTGAAGAACTGGTCAGGCTCATCCCAGCTCTTGAACAGCTGGTAGAAGCCGCTGCCGAACACCGCCGGAATCGCCAGCAGGAACGCATAACGCGCGGCTGCCGCACGCTCGTACCCCAGGAACAGTCCCATCGTGATCGTGCCGCCCGAGCGCGAGACACCCGGCACCAGGGCGAGCGCCTGCGCGAACCCGAACGCCACCCCATCGGGGTAGGTGAGATCGTTCAGCTTTCGCCGCTTGGCTCCGACATAGTCGGCGATGCCGAGCAGGATGCCGAAGACGATCAACATCGTCGCGACGACCCACAGCGACCGGAACACTGTCTCGATCTGATCCTGGAAGAGCAGCCCCAACACCACGATCGGGATGCTCCCGATGATGATCAGCCACCCCATCCGGGCATCCGGATCGTTTCGAGGGACGCTTCCCGTCAGTGACCGGAACCAGCGCCCGATGATCCGCACGATGTCGCGCCAGAAGAAGACCACCACGGCAGCCTCCGTGCCGATCTGCGTGATCGCGGTGAACGCGGCCCCCGGGTCCTCACCAGACGGCAGGAACGTGCCGACGATCCGCAGGTGGGCGCTGGACGAGATCGGCAGGAACTCGGTGAGTCCCTGCACGAGCCCGAGGATGAGGGCTTCAAGCAGGTGCATACAGGGCTTTCTGAGCGGGAGGAAGTGCCGGCGGCCGGATCAGCAGGTGCGCAGCAGATCGGCCAGCACGCGCTGGCCGAAGACAAGTGAGTCTACGGGCACGCGCTCATCCACACCGTGGAACATCCCGGTGAAGTCGAGGTCTGCAGGCAACCGCAACGGCGCGAAGCCGTAACCGGCGATGTCGAGCGTCGCCAGTGCCTTGTTATCGGTGCCGGCCCCCAGCAGGTACGGGATCACCGGCACACCGGGGTCATGCCGTCCCAGTGCGGCGACCATGTCATCGACCAGCGCACCCGCGAACGGGATCTCCATGCCGATGTCACGCACCACCGTCTGGATCTCGATATCGTCACCCACGATCTGCTGCAGCTCAGCGAGCACATCATCTTCGGTGCCCGGGATCACCCGCACGTCGATCAACGCCTCGGCCGTCTCTGGAATCACGTTGTGCTTGTAGCCGGCGCTGAGGACGGTCGGGTTCGTCGTGGTGCGGAAAGTCGAACGCAGAAAGGCTTCCGCGGGGCCGGCCGCAGCGGCGAGGGCATCCGGGTCGTCACTGGAGCGACCGGTCAGAGCGCTGAGCCCGTCGAGCAGAGCGCGCGTGGTGGGCGTGAGGCGGATGGGCCAGCGCGTTCGACCGATCGCCGCCACGGCCTCCGCCAGTCGTGTGATCGCGTTCTCGTCATGCAGCCGGCTGCCGTGGCCGGCTCGCCCCTTCGCGACCAGCCGAATCCAGATGAGGGCCTTCTCCCCCACCTGCAACAGATATGCGCGGCGATCGTCGACCGTGATCGAGTATCCGCCGACCTCGCTGATGGCCTCGGTCGCGCCGCGGAACCACTCCGGCTTGTCGCGTACGACCAGCGCAGACCCCTCCACGCCCCCGTTCTCCTCATCGGCGAAGAAGGCGAGGATCAGATCACGATCCGGCTGCTCCCCCGCGCGCAGCATGTCCGCGACAGCCGTGAGGATCATGGCATCCATGTTCTTCATGTCGACGGCGCCACGGCCCCACAGCATCCCGTCCTTGACGATGCCGGCGAACGGATCGACCGACCAGTCCTCCGCCATGGCCGGCACCACGTCAAGGTGGCCGTGCACGACCAGCGCCGGACGCTCCGGATTGCGCCCCGCCACCCGGGCCATCACGTTGGTGCGCCGCGGAATCGGCTCGTAGTACTCGGGCGTCAGCCCCAGCCCCTCGAGGTAGCCGCCGACGTACTCGGCCGCCTCACGCTCACCGTTCGCCTTGCCACCTCCCCAATTGGAGGTGTCAATGCGGATGAGGTCGCGGGCGATCTCGACGACCTCGGGCAGCGCGGGCTCGGTCATGCCCTCAGCGTATCGAACCGGCGTGGCACGCCCGGGGTGCACGTTCAGTTCGAACCGCACTGGGGAACGTGCTAATGTCATTCTTCGGTCGGCAACGACTTTTCATCACCTGCGCGGGTGGCGGAATAGGTAGACGCGCTAGCTTGAGGTGCTAGTGCCCGAATAGGGCGTGGGGGTTCAAGTCCCCCCTCGCGCACAGAATACGCAGAAGGCTCGGATCCCTGGATCCGGGCCTTCTTCGCGTTCGAGGCGAACACGAATCCGCGCTGCAGCAGGAAGCCGCCGACATAGACCGCGGCGTCGGTGATGAGCTTCGCAGCCAGCAGCGGCAGACCCCAGAGCGTGAGCAGCGCGATTCCCGCATACCCCGCAGCGAGCAGCGCCAGCGCGATCACCAGGTACCGCACCAGTTGCCGCCGGACCGGCCCCGTGCCAGCGGCACGGAAGACGATCGCACGGTTCAGGGTGAAGTTCACCGCCCCACTGAGCACCCGCGCGCCGACCACCGACAGCACGAGCATCCCGGTGGCCGCGAACAGCAGCTGCAAGGCCACAACATCGAGCAGGAACGACCCCAGCGACACCGCGAGATACCGCAGCAGCGGGCGCATGACGGCAGCCGAATCCCGCAACGGGCGGAAGTGCGATGACGCGTTGCCCTCGAGATACACCGTCGCGATCGGCACCTCTCGGATCGGGATGCCGTGGCGCGCGGCGTGCAGCAGCACATTCATCTCCCACGCGAACCGCTCCCCCGGCACATCCAGAACCTAGGGGATCAATGCCGACGGGATGCCACGCAGCCCGGTCTGCGTATCGTGCACGACCACTCCGGCGCTCACGCGGAACAGCAGCCTGGAGACCGCGTTACCGAAGCGGCTGCGCACGGGCACGTCGCCAGAGAAGGCGCGGCCGCCGAGCACCAGTCCGTCGCCCGTGCGCAGCGCCTCGGCCACCGCGCGGGTATCCTCCGGCCGGTGCTGCCCGTCACTGTCCGCCGTGACGACGTCCTCCCCTGGCCAGTGCGCGCAGATGTGCGCAAGTCCCCGCCGCAGGGCAGCCGCCTTGCCGGTGTTGACCGGCTGGCGCAGTACCGTGACGCCGCGGTGTTCGACCTCGGCGAAGTGGTGGGCGTAGGCCGCGCCGCTGCCGTCGTCGACAACGAGCATCCGGTACCCCTCAGCGCCCAACTCTCGCACCAGCTCGACCAGCCGCACATGGGGTTCATACGCGGGGATGAGGACGATCATCATCCACCCCCTGCGATGTAGAGGATGTCGCTGGTGCCGCGCTCGCCGCCGTTGGACGGCTGGTTGATGACCTCGCCGTCGAAGTACATGGTCGACGACCCGCCTCCGTCGACGTTGTATGCGGTCTCGGCGCCGAGCGAGATCATGATCTCGGCGAGCTCGGTCATCGTCACGCCACGGCTGTAGCCTTCGGCCCGCCCGTCGACCACGACGAACACGAGATGGTTCTCGTCGATCACCCCGACCGCGGTGCGGGGCTGCTCGCCCTGGATGGAGTGATTGCCGAAGTTCGTGTCGACCTCGACATCCTCGATACCCGCGATCGCCGCGCCGTCCGCGACGAGCGCCGGACCGAACGACAATGTGTTCCACACGCCGTCCGCCACCAGTTCGTCTGCTGTCGTGGTGGTCTCGTCGTACACCTCGACCGTGCCGTCCAGGTAGAACGCGAGACCCTCACGGGCGCCTTCATCGCGGTAGACGACGCCGTTGCGGATCACGATGCCCGTGTCGCGGAAGCCGTAGTAGTCGCCGTTGATCGCGAGGATCGCGCCGTTGTCCTCGGCGATCGCGCTGGTCGTCTCCGTGATGTTGGTGCCGTAGGCGTCGCCGGCGAACGCCGAGCGCAGCGCCGTGGCATCCGTCAGCAGGACATCGGCCACGTAGTAGGTGACCGTGTCGTCGCCGCTGCCGGTGGTGACCGTCGAGACGGTGATGTCAGCCTGATCCGAACTGTAGGTCGTTCCGTCCACCGTGCCGTTCGTGGTGGCGGTCACCTCCTCCGTCACGGTGGAGTTCTCGGCCTCGTAGGCCGAGACATCGCTGATGCTGACGTGCTGCACGAGGAACCGATCCGCGGCCCACGCGGCCCCTCCGCCGGCGGCCAGCACAGCGGCGAGAGTGGCAGAGACGATGACGGTGCGCCGCCGACGCGAGCGCTTCTGTGTGGTGGTCATGCTTCCGGTGTACGGATGCCCGCTACGCCGGAGCTATCCGAAACCTATGAATCAGCTATTTCGGCGACACTCCTACAGTCGTCATAGAACGCACATAGGGTTCGCATAGAGAGGCCGGTCTGAATAGGTGTCAGCCACCTACCGACCGAAGGAGCCGCTCGTGCCCACCCTCATCATGATCGCCACCGACATCGTGGCGATCACCGTGCTCACCCTGGGCATCTACTTCACCCGTCATCGTCGCCGCGACCTCGTGGTCGCCTTCGTGGGCGTCAACGTCGGCGTGCTCGCCGTCACGGTCATGCTCGCCGGTTCCGCCGTGGCGGTCGGTCTCGGCCTGGGCCTCTTCGGCGTGTTGTCGATCATCCGTCTGCGCTCGTCGGAGATCTCGCAGCGTGAGGTTGCCTACTACTTCGCCTCACTAGCGCTCGGCCTCATCGCCGGACTCGCGACGACCCTCACTCCCCTCGCGTTCGCGCTGATGACGCTCATCGTCACAGCCATGTACGTCGCCGACCATCCCCGACTTCTCTCGCGCTCACGGCACACCACGATGACCGTTGACCGCGCGATCCCCGACGAGACCGAGCTGTACGCCCACCTCGAGCAGCTGCTCGGCGCCCACGTCACCCAGGTCACCGTGCAGCAGATCGATCTCGTCAACGACACGACGCTGGTCGACGTGCGCTATCAGGCATCCGTCCGCACCCCGACGCCCGGCCTGCGCACCCCGGCGCGCGCCGCACAGCCGGAGCTGAGCCGATGATCACCGCTCTGGCTCCGATCAGCCTCGAGGAGCTCGTCAGCGACGCAGCCCTGCTGACACGCGTCGATCGTAAGTACGCGATGAGCGCGGAGGATGCCCGGGCCATTCTCGGCGGGCTGCCCGCCGATACCCGTGTGCTGACCATCGACGAACGGCGTTCCTTCTCGTACGAGTCGTTCTACTTCGACACCCCCGACCTGCTCAGCTACCGGATGGCCGCCCTCGGCCGGCGCCGGCGGTTCAAACTGCGCACCCGGGCGTACGTCGACACCGCAGACGCGTTCCTCGAATTGAAGACGCGCGGTGCACGCAGCGCGACAGTCAAGGAGCGCATCGCGTACGCCTTCGACGAGCGCACGGCGCTGAACGACGAAGGCCGTCACTACGCCGAGGCCGGCCTGCGCGAACTGGGCATTGACCAGCCGCAGCAGCTGACCCTGCAGCCGACGCTCGCGACTCGCTACCGCCGCACCACCCTGCTCGCGCCGGACGACGGCGGCAGGGCCACGGTCGACACCCGCCTGTCCTGGGAACTCGCGGACGGCACCGTGATGAGCGTGCCTGACCTCGTCATCGTCGAGACGAAGTCCGGTCAGCGCACCGGCGTCATCGATCGGATGCTGTGGAGAGCAGGCATCCGCCCCACAACCATCAGCAAGTACGGCACCGGGCTCGCCGCTCTGCGCCCCGACCTTCCTTCCCACAAGTGGGCGCGCGTCCTTCGCCGCCGTTTCCCCGCAGCGGCAGCCGCCGCCTGACCGAGAGGTGACAGACATGTTCGACAAGACCAAGAAGAAGATCGTGCTGGCCGCGATCCCGTTCACACTCGCCGGTATCGTGCTCGCCGGGTGCACCGCGACGAGCGTCGCCGCGACCGATTCGACGGCCACGACCCAGACGAGCGCGGCCGACACATCCGGTGTCGATGCGACCCTCACGGCTGAGGAGGTGCTCGCCGCAAACGACGACGCCACCACGGTCACCGCAGACGAGGCCGACTCCACGACCGAGACCGCTGTGACCCTCAGCGGTGACAGCGCCACGATCGACGGCGAGGGCGCAACCGTGGACGGTTCGACCGTGACGATCACCGCGGGCGGCACCTACCGCCTGAGCGGCTCTCTCGCCGGTGCGGTGGTCGTGGAGGCCCCGGACGACGCCGTCGTCACGATCATCCTCGACGGTGCGGAGATCACGAATACCGCCGGCTCGGCGCTCAGCGTGATCACCGCCGATGACGTCGCCCTGGTGCTGCAGGACGGTACGGAGAACACGCTCTCCGACGCCGACAGCTACGCCGAGGATGCCGACGTGAACGCTGCCCTGTACAGCGACGCCGATCTCACCATCAGCGGCGAGGGATCACTCACCGTGCAGGGCAACGGCAATGACGGCATCGCCAGCACTGACGACCTGAAGATCCTCTCCGGCACGATCACCGTCACTGCGGCCGACGACGGACTGCGCGGCAAGGACTCGCTCACGGTCGAGGACGGCACCGTCGAGGTCACCGCCGGCGGCGACGGTTTCAAGAGCGACCAGACCGAGGATGCCACCCAGGGCTACCTGTGGATCTCGGCCGGCGACATCACCGTCGACAGCGGTGGCGATGCCTTCGACGCGGCCACCGACCTGGTGATCACCGGCGGCGACATCAGCGCCACGAGCGGTGGCGGCGCGAGCGCCAAACTCTCGGCCGACGCCTCGGCGAAGGCGCTGGCGGCGGGGGTGTACGTGATCGTGGCCGATGGCGCGGTCACCGCGGATGCCGCCGACGATGCCGTCCACGCCGACGGCGCAGTGCACATCAGCGGAGGCGAGCTGACCGTCAGCACCGGCGACGACGGCATCCACGCCGACGTTGCCGTGCTGCTCGACGGCGGCGACACCACGATCACCCAGTCGACCGAGGGCATCGAGGCCGCAGCGATCACCATCGCCGACGGCACGGCCGACGTCACCGCATCCGACGACGGACTCAACGCCTCCTCCGGAAGCGGTGAGAGCATGCAGGACAGCGGCGAGACGATCACGATCTCGGGCGGCGAGACGACGATCAACGCCGAAGGCGACGGCTTCGACAGCAACGGCTCCGCGACAATGTCGGCCGGCACGCTGACGATCTGGGGACCGACCCGCGACGGCAACGGCGCGATCGACGTGAACGGCACGTTCGATGTCACCGGAGGCACCCTGCTCGCGGCCGGCAGCGCGGGCATGGCGGCCACGCCGGGCACGGATTCGGCTCAGGGCTGGGTGTTCGCCACCGCCAGCGGTCAGTCCGGCTCGACGGTGCAGATCCTCGCCGACGGCGAGGTGGTGGCCGAGTACACGGCCGAGAAGGCCTTCGCGACGGTCGTCTACTCGGGCGCCGGCATCACGAGCGGCTCGAGCTATGAGGTCGTCGTGGACGGTACCTCCACGACCGTCACCGCCGGCGAGGGCGGCAGCACCGGCATGGGCCCCGGCGGTGGCCAGGGCGGCGGCCCCGGGGGTGGAGACATGCCGAATCGTTGACCGCTCACACATCACGGGGAGGATGCCGCTGGCAGCCTCCCCGTGATCGTCGCGTGATGTGGGCGCTCGTGCTCAGGCGGCGCTGACACCGAAGATCAGGCCGAGCCCGTAGGTGATCGCGGCGGCGCCGAAACCGATGATGAGCTGACGGAGCGCGCGGCGCAGGGGCGGGCCTCCGGAGAGGATGCCGACCATCGCGCCCGTGCACAACAGCGCGACCCCGACAAGCACCAGGGCGACGAGGATCGCCGGACCGCCGCTCATGCCGAAGATCCACGGCAGCACCGGGATGATCGCGCCGGAGGCGAACAGCAGGAAGCTGGAGATCGCCGCCGTCCAATCCGATCCGACGATCTCGTGATCTGCACCGCCGCCGACGCCGATCGGGCCGGTAGCGGCGCGCCGCACACCCTGACGGGCTGCCGTCACGATGCGCCGAGCGCGAGTGAGCGCCTCGTCCTGATCCATCCCGCGCGCCCGATAGACAAGCGCGAGCTCGTTCTCATCGATGTCCAGGTCACCGGCGGTGGCGTCGGCATCACCGTTGGCCTCGGTCGCGGCCAGGAGTTCGCGCTGAGAGCGGACCGAGACGAACTCGCCCGCGCCCATCGACAGCGCACCGGCCAGCAGACCGGCGATGCCGCTGAACAGCACGAAGCTTCCCGACACTCCGGTCGCCCCGATACCGAGCACCAGGGCGAGGTTACTGACGAGACCGTCATTCGCGCCGAACACGGCGGCTCGGAACGACCCCGACAGGCGGCGGCGCCCGCGGGCGGCGAGTCCGCGCACGACCTCGTGGTGCACCTTCTCATCGGCACGCATGGCGGGAGTCGCGAACTTCTCCTGGTCGTAGGGGGACCGCGCCTCAGCGCTCTGTGCCAGAGCGAGAACGAAGATCGAGCCGAATCGCCCGGCCATCCATCCCAGCAGCCGGGAACGCAGACCCGCCTTCGGCAGTCGCGCCGGCTCACCGCCGAGCAGGTCGAGCCAGTGCTGCTCGTGGCGGCGCTCGGCATCGGCGAGCGAGAGCAGGATCTCCTTCTCTTCACCGCTGCGCCGCGTGGCGAGTCGCTGATACACGGCACCCTCGGCGCGCTCCTCGACGAGGTAGCGCGCCCAGCGACGCCGGTCGGCGGGGGTGGCTTCGGTGGCGGGGGCTGACATGCTTCTCCTCCGTCGGTTCGGACAACCGTTCAACGCTACCGGCGCCCGCCCTCGCGATGCCTGCTGAGGCTCGGATTGCCAGCATTTCGGGCATCCGAACACCCGCGCGATGGTCAGCTGCGCACGCGCTTGCGCAGCACGTCGATGCGTGACTGCAACTGGGTCACGGTCGCCTGGGCCACGGCTGGTCCCCCGCAGACGCGTCGCAGTTCGGCGTGCACGGCACCGTGCGGCTCCCCGCTCTGCCGGGCGTACAACCCCACGAGACTGTTCAAGAGTTGGCGCTGCTCGCGCAGCGTGCGGTGCAGCGGGGCCGGAAGCGTCGTCGTCTGCGTGCCGCCGGCCGCAAGCTCCTGGGCCTCGCGGGCTTCGCGCAGCCGCCCCTGACGCGACTGACGCTGCATCAGCAGTTCGTGCACGTGTTCGGGCTCGAGCAGCCCGGGCAGGCCGATGAACTCCTCCTCTTCGGGGGTACCAGGCTCGGCGAGTTGCCCGAAGTCCTTGCCCTCGAAGACGACCCGGTCGAAGTGCGCCAGCGACGAGATCGCCTGGTAGCTGAACTCCTGGGTGAGCGCGTCAGAGGCCTCCTCTTCACGGTTCGCGCTCTCCAGCAGCGAATCGTCGAGGCCGTCGTCGTCTTTCGACTGACGATCGAGGGCGTGGTCGCGCTGACGTTCCATCTCGTTGGCCAACGTCATCAGCACGGGCACGTTGGGCAGGAACACACTGGCCGCCTCGCCGCGGCGGCGTGCCCGCACGAAGCGCCCGATGGCCTGAGCGAAGAACAGCGGGGTCGACGACGACGTCGCGTACACGCCGACCGCGAGGCGCGGCACGTCGACGCCCTCGGACACCATCCGCACCGCCACCATCCATCGGTTGGTGTTCGCGCTGAACTTCTCGATCCGCTCGGACGCCGTCGCATCGTCGGAGAGCACGATGGTCGGGCTCTCGCCGGTCAGGCTGTGCAGGATCTTCGCGTAGGCGCGGGCGACCGTCTGGTCGGTGGCAAGCACGAGCCCACCGGCATCCGGCACGTGGTGGCGAATCTCGGTGAGGCGACGGTCGGCGGCAGACAGCACCGCCGGCATCCACTCGCCCTCGGGGTCGAGAGCCGTGCGCCACGCCTGCGAGGTGACATCTTTGGTGTTGTCCTGCCCCAGGTGCGCCTCGAGTTCGTCACCGGCGCTCGTGCGCCACCGCATCTTGCCGGAGTACATGTGGAACAGCACCGGCCGCACCACGCCGTCGGCGAGGGCGCGCCCGTAGCCGTAGCGGTAGTCGGTGCTCGAGACGCGCGCGCCGGATTCGTCGGGCAGGTACTCGACGAACGGGATCGGTGCCGTGTCGCTGCGGAAGGGCGTACCGCTCAACAGCAGGCGGCGTTTGGCCGGGCTGTACGCGTCACGGATGGCGTCGCCCCAGCTGAGCGCATCTCCGCCGTGGTGCACCTCATCGAGAATCACGAGCGTCTTGGCATCCTCGGTCAAGTGCCGGTGGATGCTGGATTTTGCCGCCACCTGGGCGTAGGTGACCACGACGCCGTGATAGTGCCGGGCGGGCGCCCAGTGGCTGTTCTTGAAGCGCGGATCCAGGCGGATGTGCACGCGTGCTGCGGCATCGGCCCACTGTGTCTTGAGATGCTCGGTCGGGGCGACGACGATCACCCGGTTGACTTCGCCCATGCGCAGCAGTTCGACCGCGAGCGTCAGTGCGAACGTGGTCTTTCCGGCACCCGGGGTGGCCGCCACCAGGAAGTCGCGCTGATCGGCCTGGAAATACGCATCCAGCGCCTCTTGCTGCCATGCCCTCAGCTTGCTCGCGGTACCCCACGGGGCACGCTGAGGGAAAGACGGAGAGAGCATTCCCACAACGATAATCCAGGGTGCCGACATCGCGGCTCGCACCGCTCTCTGAACAGCGGGGTAGGCTCACATGCGGTGCGCCTGCCACCGTCGGCGCATCGGAGGAAAGAGGGGGACGATGACCGACCAGGATGCATCGCGCACACCATTCGTCGAGAACGAGGGCCCGCACCCCTGGCGCCGCTTCGTCGCGCTGGGTGACTCGTTCACGGAGGGGATCGGGGATCCCGACGAGGCCAACCCCGGTGGACACCGTGGGTGGGCGGACCGCGTGGCGGAGGTTCTCGCCCGCGACGTCGACGACTTCGCCTATGCGAACCTCGCGGTGCGGGGCAAGCTGATCGGGCAGATCGTGGCCGATCAGGTCGAGCCTGCCGTGGCCCTCAAGCCCGACCTCATCTCGATCTGCGCCGGTGGCAACGATGTGATCCGCCCCGGCACCGACCCGGATGCGATCGCCGCGCAGCTCGATGATGCCGTCGCACGGCTCGCCTCCACCGGCGCTGCCGTGGTGCTGTTCACGGGCATCGACACCGGATTCACGCCGGTGTTCCGCGCGTTCCGTGGCAAGGTCGCCATCTACAACGAGAACGTGCGCACGATCGCGGACCGCTACGACGCGATCATCGCTGATCAGTGGGCCTTGAAGACCGTGCAGGACATGCGCTTCTTCGATGACGACCGGCTGCACTTCAACGCGCTCGGCCACCACGAGGTCGCCCGCATGGTGCTGCGCTCGCTCAACGTTCCCAATGACCTGCAGTCCATGCAGCCCGACCCGCTGCCCTACCGGCGGTGGCGTGAGGCCAGGGCAGAGGACATCGGCTGGGCACGGGAGCATCTCGTGCCGTGGGTGCTGCGCCGCCTGCGCCATCAGTCATCCGGCGACAACATCGTGGCCAAGCGGCCCGAGCCCTCGCCCGTGTTCGTGAACCCGGAGGACTGAGACGGCGGGCGCTCTCACGGACGCGAGAGCGCCCAGAGCGTGACGGCGGCCGCCGATGCGACGTTGAGTGAGTCCACACCACCGCTCATCGGAATCGTGACGACCGTGTCGGATGCTGCCAGCGCGGCATCCGACAGCCCCTCCCCCTCCGTGCCCATCACCACGGCGACCCGAGCGGGTCGGGATGCGGCGTAGGCGTCGAGCGAGACCGCATCGTCGCTCAGCGCGAGCGCCGCGATGTCGAATCCGTGGGCGTGCAGCTCACCCGCAACGTCTGCCCATTCGCCGATCCGTGTCCACGGCACCTGAAACACCGTGCCCATACTCACCCGCACGCTGCGCCGATACAGCGGATCGCCACAACGCGGGCTGACCAGCACGGCATCGGCGCCGAGTCCTGCTGCCGCGCGGAAGGCGGCGCCGACATTGGTCGGATCCGCGATGTCTTCCAGCACCAGCACGAGGCGCGCGCTGCGGAGCAGTTCGTGCAGGGGAGGCTCGGCGGGGCGTTCCATCGCGGCCAGCACGCCTCGGTGCACGGCGTACCCGGTCAGTTGCTCCGCCACCTCGTCAGCCACGACGAAGACCGGCACGTCCGCGTCGCCGAGCAGCGCCTCGGCATCAGCGATCCACTTCTCCTGCACGAGCAGGGAACGCGGTCGGTGGCCGGCGGCCAGGGCGCGCTCGATGACCTTGGCCGATTCGGCCATGTAGAGCCCGGCAGCGGGCTCCTGTACACGCCGCAGCGCCGCATCCGTGAGCGAGCGGTAGTCGTCGAGGCGAGGATCCGACGGATCCGCGAGGAGCACGAGCTGCATGCATCCATGCTGGCAGCTCACCGCCGCACCCCGCTCGCCCGCCGCCCTTCGGGCGGACCTGCGGGCATAGACTTCCCCCGTGCAGACGACGGATCATCCCGACGACGAGGCTCTGCAGTTCCGTGATGAGATCGATCGCGCCGTGGAACTGCTGCGCGGACGCCGCACCGCGGTGCTCACCGGCGCAGGTGTTTCCACCGACTCTGGCATCCCCGCATACCGCGGCGAGGGCGCGCCACCGAGATCGAACCCGATGACGGCGCAGACCTTTCTCGCCGATGAGGCCGCACGGCGCCGGTACTGGCTCGGCGGCCACCTCGGCTGGAGCCGGTTCGCGTCGATCTCACCGAACGGTGGGCACAAGGCGCTCGCCGAGTTGGAGCTCCGTGGTGCGGTCACCGGTGTCGTGACGCAAAACGTCGACGGGTTGCACCTGCGGGCTGGCAGCAGTCATGTCATCGAACTGCACGGCACGATGCGGCGCATCCTGTGCCTGCGGTGCGGACAGGTGTTCGACCGGCGGAGTGTGGAAGACCGTCTCGAAGACCTTAATCCGTGGGTGCGTGTGCCAGAGAACGTCATCCTCAATCCCGACGGCGATGTGTCACCCGAGAGCAGTGACGGGTTCGTGGTGCCGACCTGCACGGTGTGTGACGGGATGCTTAAGCCCGACGTGGTCTTCTTCGGCGAGTTCATCCCTGCCGACCGCTTCCGCGGCTCGGAGTCGCTGCTGCACGCGTCAGATGCGCTGGTCGTGGCCGGTACGTCGTTGACCGTGAACTCAGGCATCCGCGTGATCGAGCGCGCGCGTCGGCGCGGACTGCCGCTGGTGATCATCAACCGCGAGCCGACGCGCGTCGACAGCTGGGCGGACGTGACGATCCATGGAGGGACCACCCCCGTGCTCAGGGAGCTCGCACGCCGACTCCCCTAGGCTCGATGCGTGACCTTCCTCACTCTCGTACGCCACGGACAGACCGACTGGAACCTCGAGCGCCGCATTCAGGGGTCGACGGACATTCCGCTGAACGAGACCGGGCGCGCGCAAGCGGCCGAGGCCGCGGCGCTGCTGGCGAGCGGTACGCACCATGCCATCTACGCCAGCCCGCTCGTGCGTGCCCGGCAGACCGCCGAGATCATCGCAGAGACCTTGGGGCTTGCGGCTCCGGAACTCAGCCGCGACATGCGAGAGCGCGAGTTCGGCGAAGCCGAGGGCATGCTCGTCGTCGACTACCACGCGCAGTTCGGCGGCTGGCACAGCGAAGTTCCCGGCGCCGAGTCGCTCGCCACCGTGCGCGATCGGGCGCTCGATGCGCTCGCCGAGATCGCCCGTGACGCGAGAGAGCGTTCAGCCCCGGCCGCGGAATCGGTGATCGTCGTCACCCACGGTGGGGTCATCCGTGCGCTGCTCGACCACGCCTCCGGGGGCACCCTTCCACGTGAGGGGCAGTTGCTGGGCAACGGGTCGGTGCACCGTTTCGAGGCCTCCCCCGGCAGTCTCCGCCTGCTCGAGACCGCCGCCGCCTGAGCCGCATCCGGGTCCCTGAGCCACACGCGGGTCCCTGAGCCGCATCTGGGTCCCTGAGCCACACGTGGGTCCCTGAGCCTGTCGAAGGGCGAAGGGCCCGGGCCGCGCTTCGACAAGCTCAGCGACCGATGGGAGCGCTCAGCGCCCCGCGGCGAGGCGACCCCTGAAACGAGGTGGGTCCCTGAGCCTGTCGAAGGGCCCGGGCCGCGCTTCGACGAGCTCAGCGACCGATGGGAGTGCTCAGCGACCCATGGGGGCAGCTCAGCGACCCGCCCGCGTCAGCTGGCGCGGGCGGCGCGGTCGCCGACCCGCTGACCGACCACGGCCGAGACGCCGTCCTGTCGCATGGACACCCCGTACAGCGCGTCGGCGATCTCCATGGTGCGCTTCTGGTGCGTGATGATCAGCAGCTGCGAGCTCTCGCGCAGCTGCTCGAACACGGTCAGCAGGCGCCCCAGGTTGGCGTCGTCGAGCGCCGCCTCGACCTCGTCGAGGATGTAGAACGGGCTGGGCCGCGCCTTGAAGATCGCGACCAGCAGCGCCACCGCTGCCAGCGACCGCTCGCCACCGGAGAGCAGCGACAACCGCTCGATCTTCTTGCCGACGGGGCGGACGGCCACCTCGATACCGGTGTTCAGCATGTCGTCGGGATTGGTCAGCGAGATGCTGCCCGATCCTCCGGGGAACAGGAGCGGGAACACCTCGCCGAACGCCTGCTTGGTGTCTTCGAACGCCGCCGCGAAGATCGTCTGCATCCGCTCGTCGAGCTCGGCGATGATCGTCAGCAGATCCTGCCGGGTCTTGGTCAGGTCGGCCAGCTGTTCGGTGAGGAACGCGTGCCGCTGCTCCAGCGCTGCGAACTCCTCGAGCGCCAGCGGGTTCACGCGCCCGAGCTGGGTCAGCTTGCGCTCGGCATCCTTCAGGCGACGCTCCTGGATGCGCCGGTCGAACGGGATCGCCGTGGCGTCCACGCCATCCCCCGAGTCATCCGCAGGCTCGACGGCGGGGTCGCGCGGCACGGGCTGATCCGGGCCATATTCCGCAACGAGAATATCTTCGTCGAGGGCGAGCTCACTGGCCACCCGCTCCAGCAGGCTGTGCAGGTGCAGCTTCTTCTCGTGGATCTGCAGCTCGAGTCCGTGCACGCTCTCGGTCAGGCCGGCGAGACGCTCGCGCAACGAGGTTTCCTGGGCACGGAAACTCGTCAGCTCCTCGTTGTGCGCCGACCGTTCCGCCTCGGCGGCGGCGAGGGCCACGCGAGCTTCGGTGACCGAGCGATCGAGCGAATCGAGCACACGCGGCACCTCCTCGGCGACGCCGGCGGCCGCTTCGCGCTGGGCGCGACGGATCACCGCACGGCGTGCCGCCTCCTCTGCCGCCGCCCGTTCCTGCTCACGCTGCCGCTCGAGTGAACCGACGCGCGTCTGGGCCGCGCGAACCCGTTCACGCAGCGTCTCGATCTCGAGCCGTGCCCGCACCTCGCCCTCGCGGGCGGCCTCCAAGGCCTCCAGCAGACCGTCCCGCGCCGATGCATCGAGCACCGGCCGCGGCGCGGACTCTGCATCATCAAACTCCTGCTTGGTGCGCGACGCCGCCGTCTCGGCGTCGGCGACCGCGGCCTGCGCCTGAGCGAGCCCCGACTCGAGACGGTCGCACTCGGCGACCGCGGCCTCATGCTGCACCGTCACACGGTTGAGCTGCTCGGTGTGGGTGGCCAGCGCGGCGTCATGCTCGCGCAGTGCCCGAAGGGCATCCTTCGACTGTCGGCGAGCGTCTTCGACGCGCTCGGTGGTCTCGACCCGCGACTCTCGGAGCGCGTCGACGATCACCCGCACCTCAGCCAGACGCTCTGTTGCGGCATCGCGCTCCGCGGCAAGCTCCAGACGCGACGTCTCGCCGGAGCCGGCACGCACCGTGTGCGCGGTCACGACTTCCCCGGTGGTGGTCACGATCGTCGAGTTCACGTCGCCGAGTGCGAGCAGGGCCGCACGCGCGCTCTGCGCGGCATCGAGGTTGTCGGCGATCAAGACATGGCTGAGCACGGCGAGCACACCCCCGGGCGCCTTAACCACACTCGAAGCGGTGACCGTTCCCTCGACAGCGGCGACCGCGGACCGGGTCGTACCCTCGGCGATCACGAAGTCGATCACCCCGCGCCCCTGGGCAGCGGGGATCAACGCAAAGGCGTCGGCCGCGGCATCCACGAGCACACCTTCGGCGAGCGGCCCGAGCACCGCGGCCACCGCGGCCTCGTAGCCCGGCTGCACCTGCACCGCGTCGCCGACCAGACCGCGGACTCCGTTCCCTCCGGTCGCGACGATCTCGGCCGCACCACCGCTGAGCGCGAGGGCACTGCCGAGTGCTGCCGCCTTTGCCGTGAGCGCATCAGCCTCTCGCTCGGCTTCGTGCAATCTCTCGCGCAGGCTGTCCCGATCGGCCTCGGCGGCCACGACCGCGCGTTGGGCCTCTTCGTATGCGGCGGTGTACTCCGCCGCGGAGCCGTCGGGTGCCTCCGCATCGGCGATCGCCTCGAGGGCTTCCGCGGCCTCGCGACGCCGGGTATGTGCAGCCTCGAGGGCATTCTCCTGGCGCAGCACGGCACCGCGCACGGCGGCGAGGGCCGATGCGGCCGCTTCCGCATTGCCGCGCAGCGCCGACAGCCGCATGTCGTACTCCGACACGAGCGCGCTCTGCTCGGCGATGTCGACATCGAGGGTGTCGAGCTCGGCCCGCGCGTGCATGACCTCACGGCTCGCCTGCGCCGCCGCGTCTTGCGCGTCGCCGAGGCCCTCCGAGATGCGCGTGATCTCGTCCTTGGCCTCATCGATGGTGTCTTGCGTGACGGTGATCGCCGTCACCGCGTCATCGTCGTCGGCGCCCAGCAGCGCAAGACGCTGGTTGGCGAGGGTGAACAGGCTGCGCATGCGCTCCTGCGTCTGCTCCAGCCCGAAGGCGATCCGACGGGCCTCATCGACTGCGGCAGAGTTCTGCTGCGTCTCCAGCCTCTGGATGCCGCTGCGCACGGCATCCAGCTGCTCCGAGAGCACCAGCCGTTCGGTGTGGCGTTCGTGCTCGGTGCGGGTGTGGTCGGCGAGTGCCGTGCGCAGGGCGACAACGTCGTCGGCGAACAGACGGGCCTTGGCGTCGCGGACGACGGCGGCGATCCCCTGCGCCTCACGGGCGATCTCGGCCTGGCGTCCGAGGGGCTTGAGCTGGCGACGGATCTCGCCCGCGAGATCGCTCAACCGGGTGAGGTTCGTCTCCATCGCATCCAGTTTGCGGAGCGTCTTCTCCTTGCGGCGACGGTGCTTGAGGATGCCGGCGGCTTCCTCGATGAAGCCGCGTCGATCCTCCGGCGAGGCCTGCAGCACGGTGTCGAGCCGGCCCTGACCGACGATCACGTGCATCTCACGACCCAGACCCGAGTCGCTGAGCAGCTCTTGCACATCGAGCAGTCGGCAGTTCGAGCCGTTGATGGCGTACTCGCTCGAGCCGTTGCGGAACAGCGTGCGACTGATCGTGACCTCGGCGTACTCGATCGGCAGGGCGCCGTCGCTGTTGTCGATCGTCAGTTGCACCTCGGCGCGGCCGAGCGGGCCCCGAGTCGAGGTACCGGCGAAGATGACGTCCTCCATCTTGCCGCCGCGGAGCGTCTTGGCCCCCTGCTCCCCCATCACCCAGGCGAGCGCGTCGACGACGTTGGACTTGCCCGAGCCGTTCGGCCCGACGATGCACGTGACGCCGGGTTCGAAGACGAACGAGGTCGGCTGCGCGAACGATTTGAAGCCCTTGAGCGTCAGGCTCTTCAGATGCATACGGGCACCGCTCGTCCGGGGAGAATCACGCCGCTACGCTACCGGAATCCCGCCGCTGGAGCGGGATCCCGCGCGGGCACCGACCCGAATAGCCGCAGCGCGACACGCCGTCGCCCGCAGGAAATGCTTGACGGATGCTGTGAGCGCTCGCTAACGTTGGCGACCGATCGCTTGAAAGGAGGTCATGATGATGATTACCCCGACTCACACCGTCCACACCGGACGCCGGATGTCGCCGTTCTCTGCGCGCAGTGCCGCGTTTGCCGTGACCTCCGTCGGCGGCACGACGCTCGGTTAGAACCGCTCTCGGTCACCCCGCTCGCCCACGCCGGCATCCTCGCCTTCCGCATCCGCGCGGACCTTTTCGTCCGCCCGTGATCTGCACGTCCGCAGCTCTTGCGTACGTCCCCGCCCGTTCCCGGGCTCCGCGGCACCGACCTGTCTGGTCGGCTCACCCGCATCCCCTGCTGCTCTGCCCGCAGAGCTGTCTCAGAAAGCACACTCGTGAACACCACGTCCCAGAGCACCGCTCTGCTGTCCACCCACCCGCCGGATACCACGGGTCTTCGCACCCTGACCATCCCCGATGACGACGCTCGCCGCCGGCTGACTCCCGCCGAGCGTCTCAGCCTCACGGTCGGCCTCTGGCTGCTGCGCCGCAGCCTCCGCCAGAAGCCCGACGCGACGCCGACGACCGGACGCCGTCCGGTGGCGCCGCGCATCACCGAGCACGAGGCCATCACCCTGCTGACCTACGATCTGCAGCGCCAGCTGCGATGAGACGAGAAGAGACCATGACCACCATCTCCCTCCCCGCTGGCGCGATGCTGCGTCCGCTCGAGCTCCCGGCTCGGGCGGACCCAGCGCCCTCACCGCTCATCCGCGAGTACGCCGCCGCGCGCAATCAGTCGATCCTCGAGTCGACCGGTCGCGACGATGATGCGCTCAGCGCCGAGGCGCTGCTGCCGATGTTGTTCAGCACGCCCGACTGCGAGCGTCTGCGCTGGGCCGTGCTGGTCGACGACCAGGTGATCGGATGCTGCTCGATCGACCTCCTGCGCGACGAAGACGGGCAGACGGCCCGCGCGACCGTCGCGGTGCTGGACAGCCACGCCGGACGCGGCATCGGCTCGGCTGCCTTCGCGCATCTGGAGTCGGTGGCCCGCGCCGCCGGCATCCGCAAGATCCTCACCTGGGCCGAGCACCACGACGACGGCACCGGCCGTGAGTCGCTCACGCCCCCGACCGGGTTCGGCTCGGTGCCCTCCGACCGGAGCGCGCGCTTTCTCGTCCGTCACGGCTTCACGCTGGAACAGGTCGAGCGCGTAAGCGCCCTCACCTGGGATGCACAGACGCTCGCCCACCTCGACGCCCTGTACGTCGACGCCGCCGCGCACGCCGCCGACTACCGCATCGTGCAGTGGGGCGCCCCCACCCCGCCCGAGCACGCCGACGGATTCGCCTGGTTGAAGTCACGGATGTCCACCGACGCACCAGACGCCGATCTGGGGTCCCCCGAAGAGGTCTGGGACGCCATCCGCGTCGCGCAACAAGAGGAGCGCGTGCTGATCCGGGGGTGGTCGATGCAGATCACGGCGGCACAGCACACGAGAACCGGCGAGTTGTGCGCCTTCAACGAGCTGGCCATCGGCACCGACCCGCGAGAGGCCACCCACCAGTGGGACACACTGGTGCTGCGCGAGCACCGCGGCCACCGCCTGGGCATGCTCGTCAAGACCGCTGGGCTGCGGAGCTGGCACGCACGGCATCCCGCATCATCGCGAGTGGTCACCTACAACGCCGAGGAGAACCGGCCCATGCTCTCCATCAACGAAGCCATCGGCTTCACCCCGGTCGCCTACGAAGGCGCCTGGAAGAAGGAACTGAGATGAACGACAACGCGATTCCGATGCTGGAGGAGATCACCGCACCGTCCTCCGTCGACGCCGCGGACGCGAAGGATTTCCTCGCCGTGGTCGAACTGAACAACGCGGTCTGCTTGCTCGAATCCGGCGTGCCCGACCTGGCGAGCACGCCCCAGGAGATGCTCGCGCGGTGGCAGGATGAGACCGATCTCGTGCAGCGCTACTTCGTCGCGCGCGAGGGTGGGCTGATCGTGGGAGCGGGAGTGTTCGAGTACGCGACGGCCGAGCCGACGAGCACGAACCTCGACATCCTGCTGCTGCCCGAGCAGTGGGGACGCGGCATCGAGGATGCCCTGCTGGAGCTCGCCGAGCGCGAGACCCGGGCGCTGGGGCGACGCGTCCTGCAGGCGTGGACACTGCACCGGCCGGGCAAGGAGGCCGAGCTGCTGACACCGGCGACGGGCTGGGGCGCCGTTCCGGAGACGCCGCACGCGCGTGCCCTGCTCGCACACGGATTCACCTTCGAGCAGGTGGAGCGCAACAGCGCATTCGATCTGCAGGCACCGATGGATGCCATCGAAGCGGCCTACGACGCGGCGCTGGCCGCTGCCGGCCCCGACTACCGGGTGGTGGCATGGACCGTGCCGACGCCGCCGGAGTGGCGCGACGGATACGCCTGGGCGCTGTCGCGGATGTCGACGGATGCCCCGAGCGGCGCGCTGGAAGTCGACGAGGAGACCTGGGACGCCGAGCGCATCGTTCGGCGTGACGCGCGTTTCGCGGCGGGTGGGCAGACGGTGTCTGTGGTGGGTGTCGAGCATGTGCCGAGCGGCACGATCGCGGCGTTCAACGAGCTCGTCATCGGTGCCGACCCGACCGAGGCGACACACCAGTACTGCACGCTCGTGTTGAAGGAGCATCGTGGTCACCGGCTCGGCATGCTCGTCAAGTGCGCGAACCTGCTGCGATGGCGTGAGGTGGCTCCGCAGTCGCCGCGTGTGACGACGTTCAACGCCGAGGAGAATCGTCCGATGCTCGACATCAACGAGGCGCTCGGCTTTGTGCCGGTGTCGTATGCGGGGGCGTGGCAGCGCAAGCTCGACTGACGGTCAGCGCGATACGAGAAAGTCCTCGATGGCCGCGATCGTCACGGCGTTGTCCCGCTGCAGCACCCCACGGATGCCGACAGCGGCGGCGCCGTCGATCGCCTCGGAGTGATCGTCGACGAAGAACACCTGATCCGGGCGAGCGTTCAACCGCTCCAGCGCGCGCAGGTATGCCTGCGGGTCCGGCTTGTTCACGCCCTGCTCGTGGCTGTAGCAGATCGGGTCGAACAGGCGCGAGAGGCCGAAGCGCCGCTCCTCCTCCTCTCGTGCCCCGTCGACCGAGTTGGAGAGGATTGCGAGGTTGGCGCGGGCCGGCAGCGTCTCGATGTAGGCGAAGAGCTCGGTATTTCCGGTGCCGCAATAGGCATCCCAGAAATCGGCCCGCATCACGGCGACGTCGTCGGTATCGATGCCCAGCATCCGTCCGACGGCACCCCAGAAGCGCTCCCCCGTGCCCGTCTCGATGTCGATCGGAGGCAGGTCGGCCACAGCCAGACGGGCCTCGAACTCCTCGGCGCTGAGCCCGGCGTGCCGACGCCAGCGGTCCCACCACTGATGCGGCCAGGTGTCGTCGTCGACGAGCTCCAGCACGCCGCCGATGTCGAACAGGATCCACGGACGCTCCGGCATCCGGCCACTCTAACGGCAGGAACCTGCGCGATCGGTCGGCGCACGCTGCGCCGGGTCGCGCGCACGGCGAACGTGTGGGATCGTGCTCATAATGCCCCTACGGAGAGGACGCCCATGACCGCCCACCGCGTTCCGATCGCGCCGCAGAGCATCGATGCACCGCTCACCTCGACGGCGATCTTCCTCGTCGTCACGGTGTCGGATGCAGGAGTCGACGCCGCCCGCGAGGTGGTGTCCGGCATCGAAGATCTCGTGAAGACCGTCGGCTTCCGTGATCTCGATGCGCACCTCTCATGCACGATCGGCATCGGTGCCCGCATCTGGCCGGCGCTCACGGGGCATCCGTTGCCCGCAGATCTGCATCCGTTCCCCGTCGTGGCGGGCGCACAGCACACCGCGGTATCCACACCCGGCGACCTGCTGTTCCACATTCGCGCCGAGCGTCGTGATCTCTGCTTCGAGCTCGAACGCCTCATCATCTCGGGGTTGGGGCCCGACGCCCGCACCGAAGACGAAACGATCGGCTTCCGCTACTTCGACGCGCGTGACCTGCTCGGGTTCGTCGACGGCACGGCCAACCCGGTGGGTCCTGACCTGCCGGCCGCGACGCTCGTCGGCGATGAGGATGCCGCGTACGCCGGCGGCAGCTACGTCGTCGTGCAGAAGTACCTGCATGACGTCGGGGCGTGGGAGCAGCAGAGCGCAGAGCAGCAGGAGGCGGTGATCGGTCGCACAAAGCTCGACAACATCGAGCTGCCGGATGCCGAAGAGGGCCAGAAGTCGCACAAGACCCTGAACACGATCGAGGATGCCGAGGGCGAACACGACATACTGCGCGACAACATGCCCTTCGGCAGCCCTGCCGCCGGCGAGTTCGGCACCTACTTCATCGGGTACACCCGCCGGCTGTGGGTGTTGGAGAAGATGCTCGAGCGCATGTTCATCGGCGACCCGCCGGGCCTGTACGACCGCATCCTCGACTTCTCGACGGCGCACACCGGCACGACGTTCTTCGCCCCCTCGGCGACGTTCCTCGCCTCCCTCGCGGACGACTGACACCTCGTGCCTGTCGGCGCACCGGTCCCTGGGCGAGGAGCGCAGCGACGAGACGAAGGGTCCCTGAGCCCGTCGAAGGGCGCCCCGGATACGACGGAGGGCCCGCGCGTCACCACGACACGCGGGCCCTCCGTGTTCGACCCTCAGGCCTTCTTCGTCACTCCTTGACCGGAATCGACGCCGCCTTCAGTGCGTCGATCGTCGCGGTCTGTCCGGCGGCGAGAGCGTCGGCGAGCGTGCCGTCACCGCTGACGGCTGCCTTGAACCCGTCCGAGACGTCGGCGTAGGTCTGCGTCATCGTGGGTCCCCACGCGAAGTCCGGGGAGACTTCCAGCGCGGCGGCCGAGAAGACGTCGTAGATCTTCTGGCCGTCGTAGAACTCCACGCCGTCGGCGAAGACGGGCAGGTCGAGTCCGTCCTTCGTCGCCGGGTACAGGCTCGCGCTCTCGGCCAGGGCGGTGATGGCCTCGTCAGAGGTGTTCAGCCACAGCGCGAACTTCGTCGCCTCGTAGAGGTGCTCGCTGCCCTTCAGCACGGCGGTCGACGAGCCGCCCCAGTTGCCGGCCGCGGTGTCGCCCGCCTCCCACTGAGGCAGCGGGGCCACGGCCCACTTGCCGGCGGTGTCGGGGGCGCCGCTCGCGATCGAGTTCGCTCCCCAGACCGCAGACGGCCAGGTCCACGCATCTCCAGAGTTGTAGGCGTTGTTCCACTCGTCGGTCCACGCGGGCACCGTCGAGACGAGGTCGTCATCGATGAGCCCCTGCCAGTAGTCGGCGACAGCGGTGGTCGCATCCCCGGTGAGGGTGACATCCCATCCGGCGTCGTCGCTGGCGAACCACTGGGCGTTGTTCTGCCATGCGAAGCCGGCGAACTGGTTGATGTCCGACTGCGAGAAGTTGGTGATGTAGCCGCCGGCCTCGCGGATCTTCACGGCGGCGTCGCGGTACTCGTCCCAGGTGGTGGGCACGGGGATGCCGTTGGCCTCGAACAGGTCGGCGCGGTAGAACAGCGCCATAGGACCGCTGTCCTGCGGAATGCCATAGATGCCGTCGGTCCCGAGGGTCACCTGCCCCCACGTCCAGTCGACGAAGTCGGCTTCGGCGGCGACGACGTCCTCGCACGCACTGAGGTCTTCCAGGCCGTCCTGCACCAGGAAGTTCGGCAGCGCGTCGTACTCGACCTGCCCGAGGTCGGGCGCATCGCCCGCCTTGATCTGGTTGAAGAAGTTCTGGTACGTGCCACCGTTGCCGTTCGGGCCGGTCTGCACCTTCACCTGAATGTCGGGGTTCTCTGCGTTCCAGAGCTCCACGACATCCTCCATGCCGGGGACCCAGGTGGTGAACTCCAGCGTGACGTCGCCGTCAGCGGGCGCGCAGGCCGCGGCATCCGTGGTGTCGGTGTCGGTGTCGCTGGTGCCGGAGGAGCAGCCCGCGAGGGCGAGGGCGGAGATGGCGAGGATCGCGGCTGTCTTCTTCTTCGAATGCTGCATTTCGTGTCCTTTCGTGATGACGGGAGGTGGTGCAGACCCGGCGGTGCGTGCCGGGCCGCCTGCTCACTTGAGCGCGCCGGCGCCGAGGCCGTTGCGCCAGAAGCGCTGGAGCAGGAGGAATGTGACGATGAGCGGGATGACCGAGAGCAGCGCGCCCACGAGGAGGAGGCTGCGCAGCTCGGGAATCTGATTCAGCTGGGTGTTCCAGGTGTAGAGGCCGTAGACCACCGGGAAGAACTCTTCGCTTCGCAGCATGATCATCGGCAGGAAGAAGTTGTTCCAGATGCCGACGAACTGGAAGAGGAACATCGTCACCAGAGCCGGCGTCATGAGTCGGATGCTCACGGTGAAGAACGTGCGCACCTCCCCCGCACCGTCGAGCCGGCTGGCCTCGAGCAGTTCGTCCGGCACGGACTGCGCCGCGAAGATGCGCGCCAGGTAGACGCCGAACGGGCTGACGATGGATGGCAGGAACACGGCCCAGAACGTGTTGGTCAACTGCACTTGGCTGAACAGCAGGAACAGCGGGAGGGCGAGCGCCGTGGCCGGCACCAGCACCCCGCCGAGCACGACGTTGAAGATCACGTCGCGGCCGGGGAACCGGTACTTGGCGAGGGCGTACCCGGCCATGGCCGCGAGCAGGGTGGCGATGGCTCCGCCGAGGGCGGCGTACAGCACCGAGTTCCACAGCCAGCGACCGTAGATGCCGTCGTTGTAGGCGAAGACGGCGCCGATGTTGTTCCACAGCTGGAAGTCCGAGAACCACAGGGGCGCGGTGGTGAGGATGTCGCCGGTGTCTTTGCTGGAGGCCACGAGCAGCCACCACAGCGGCAGCAGGAAGTACACGCTGAAGACGACCATGATGAGCATGGCGCCCGTGCGGGACATGCCCGATTCACGGATCGGCGAACGGCGGGTCTTCACCGCGCGCGGGGCGGTGATCGTCGCAGTGCTCATGCGTTCTGCTCCTTGCGCTGCATGTACTTCATGAACCCGAACGAGAGCACGAAGGTGGTCACCGCGAGGACGACCGAGAGGGCCGCGGCGAGGTTGGTGTTGGGGATGGACGCCGTGGCGTACACCGTCATGTTCGGGGTGTACGTGCTGGTGACCGCAGAACTGAACGAGCGGAACACCTGCGGCTCGGCGAGCAGCTGCAGCGTGCCGATGATGGAGAAGATCGCGGTCATCACGATCGCCGGGCGCACGAGCGGGATCTTGATCGACCAGGCCATGCGCCACTGCCCCGCACCGTCGAGTCGTGCCGCCTCATAGAGCTCCTGCGGGATCGACAGCAGGGAGGAGTAGATGATCAGCATGTTGTAGCCGACGTAGACCCAGGTGACCACGTTGGCGATCGACCAGAGCACGAGGTCCGCCCCGAGAAAGTCGATGTTCTTCGTGAGCGCCGTGAACGGCGACAGGTTGGGCGAGAACAGGGATCCCCAGACGATCGCGGCGATCACGCCGGGCACGGCGTAGGGCACGAAGTAGGCGAGGCGGAAGAAGCGCCGTCCCTTCACCAGCGGTGAGTCCAGGAGCAGGGCGAACAGCAGCGCGAGCCCCAGCATGATCGGCACCTGCACGACGCCGAACAGCAGCATCCGCCCCATGGATGACCAGAACGCCTCGTCCTGGAAGACGAGGGCGTACTGCGCGAACCCGCCGAACACCTGCTCGGCCTTGCCGAAAGTTCCATCCCTGCGGACGACGAGCAGCGACTGCCAGAACGCGTAGAGGATGGGCAGCACGTAGAAGAGCAGGAACAGGATGCCGAACGGCACGAGCAGCGTGGCGATGGCAGCCTTGTGCGGCACGCGGCGTCGCCGGGGTGGCGCGCCGACCGATGGCGCGAGCGTCGATGTCATGCATCCTCCTTGATGATGCGGACGGCGCCCGCGGGCACAGCACCGTCCGTGGGGCCGTCGGTGACCAGGTCGTGGCCGCTGATGCCGACCGTGATGTCTTCGTCGCTGTGGTTGATGACGAACAGGAAGCTGCCCTGTTCACCGCGCCGCCGGACGATCTCGACGTCTGCTCCGGCGCCGGAGCAGACGTCGAGGGCGACACCGGCCGAGTGCGCGACCTCGGCCATGAGTCGCCCGTAGTCCTCGCGGGCAGGCTGAGTGGCGAGATACCAGGCGGCGCCGTCACCATGACGGCGCCGGGTGACGGCGGGAGAACCCGCGGCGGGGCCGTCGACGAAAGAGGCGCGCACCTCGGCATCCGTCACGTGCGACCGCTCGCTCCACACGAGGCCTGTGGTGCCGTCGGTGAGGGTCACCGTCTCACCGGGCAGCAGGGGTGCGAACTCCTCGGAACGGATGCCGAGCAGGTCGCGGAAGGCACCGGGGTAGCCGCCGGTGCGCACGCGGTCCTGCTCGTCCACGATGCCGCTGAAGAAGGTCACCAGCACGGTGGCGCCGGCGGCGGCCGCCTCAGCGATGCGCGCGGCGTCGGCGTCGGTGATCAGGTGCAGCGCGGGGACCACGATCAGGCGGTAGCCGGCAAGGTCGGCCCCTGGAGCGACGATGTCGGTGACGATCCCGGCATCCGCGAGCGCCGCATGGGCGGCGTGCACCTGGCCGAGGTAGCTGAGACCTTCGCTGGGACGGCCCTCGTTCTCGGCCGCCCACCAGCTCTCCCAGGAGAACAGCAGAGCGGTGTCGGCCACGACGCGGGTGCCGGCCACGACGCCGAGCCGCTCCAACAGCCCGCCGAGCTCGACGACGCTGCGCCACTGGTCGGAATCCTCTCCCGCGTGCGGGACGAGTGCCGAGTGGTACTTCTCGGCTCCCTGGGTAGAGGCGCGCCACTGGAAGAAGCAGATGGCGTCAGCACCGCGCGCGACATAGGCGGCGATATTGCGCTGCAGCTCCCCCGGCGCTTTGGCGAGGTTGTACGGCTGCCAGTTGACCGCGCCGGTCGAGGTCTCCATGAGCAGCCACGGCTCGCCGCCGGCGAGGCCGCGGGTGAGGTCGGCGGCGAAGGAGAGCTCGGCATGCGGGTCGCCGAGCCGGCGGTCGAGGTAGTGGTCGTTGGCGATGATGTCCATCTCCGATGCCCACGACCAGTAGTCGAGCGTGCGGATGTGCGCGGTGACCATGAAGTTGGTCGTCACCGGGATGTCGGTGCGGGCGCGGAGGATCCGCGCCTCGGCGCGGTAGAGGGCGAGCTGCTCGTCGGAGCTGAAGCGGTGAAAGTCGAGCACCTGACCGGGGTTGCGCAGCGACAGGGCCTGACGCGGTGGCTGGATGTCGTCGAAGTCGGTGTATCGCTGGCTCCAGAAGGTGGTGCCCCAGGCGGCGTTGAGTGCTGCGATGTCGTCGGCGTAGCGTGCGCGCAGCCAGGTGCGGAATGCCTCAGCGCTCGTGTCGCAGTAGCAGAGGGTGTTGTGGCAGCCGAGCTCGTTGGAGACATGCCAGAGGGCCACGGCCGGATGCGCTCCGTAGCGCTCCGCGACGCGGGCGACGACCTCGTCGGCGTAGGCCCGGAACACCGGCGAGCTCGGGCAGTAGCCCTGGCGACCGCCCGGGTGGAACGTGGTGCCGTCGATCCCGACCGGAAGCATCTCCGGGTGGCGCGCGGTCAACCAGGGCGGGGGCGACGAGGTTCCGGTGCCGAGGTTCACGCGGATGCCGGCCGCGTGCAGCAGGTCGATGATCTCGTCGAGTGCGGTGAAGTCCCAGACGTCTTTGGCCGGGTTGATCGACGACCAGCCGAAGATGTTCACGGCGACCAGGCCGATGCCCGCCTGCTGCATGAGGCGCACATCCTCGGGCCAGACGCTGCGATCCCACTGCTCGGGGTTGTAGTCGCATCCGAAGGCAAGGCCCTGCCCCGCCGTCAGGGCGGAGATGCGGTCGGATACGGCGGTCATGCAGGTCGCTCCTTTGCGAATGTGTGAACGTGCACAGGTGATGTCAGAACAGAACCGGGTGGATTTTCTGTGAACGTGCACACATCGTTGCAGGTCAATGCCGCCCGCGTCAAGCCTCGGTCGATAGGCTGTGGTTCATGACCCCCTCCGCCCGCCGCCGCAGCACCGTTCACGATGTGGCGCGCGTCGCGGGCGTCTCGCGGGGAACGGTGAGTCGAGTGCTCAACGGCGGCTATGTCTCGGATGCCGCGCGCGAGGCCATTGAAGACGCGATCAGGGCCGTCGGCTACGTGCCCAACACCGCTGCCCGCAACCTCGTACGCCAGCGCACGCAGGCGGTCGCGTTCATCGTGCACGAGCCGCACGCGGTGTTCTTGGAGGATCCGAACATCGGCGCGATCATGCTCGGCACGAACCAGGCGCTGTCCGAGGCCGACTACCAGATGGTGTGTCTGGTCGTGGACTCGGTGCGCGATACCGAACGCGTCGCCCGGTATCTCAACGGCGGCTTCGTGGACGGCGCCGTCATCGTCTCGGCGCGTGCACAGGATCCGATCACGACTGCCGTGGCACGCCTCCGACTCCCGGTCGCCTATGTCGGGCATCCGCCTGACGTCGACGCCGCCTGGGTGGGTGTCGACAACCGCGGAGCCGCTCGCGACGTCACGACGCGGTTGCTGCAGACCGGCCGCACGCGGGTCGGCATGATCGCCGCCGCCCTCGACCGTGACTCCGGCACCGATCGTCTCGCGGGCTTCACCGATGCGCTCGGCGACAGGTTCGATTCCGACCTGGTCGAAGAGGTGCCGCTGTACTCCTATGCCGATGGGGCGGGCGCCATGGCGCGACTGCTCGCACGCGCTCCCGACCTTGATGGTGTCTTCGCCGCTTCCGACGCGGTCGCGGCCGGCGCGCTGTGGGCGCTGCGCGAGGCCGGCCGGCGCGTGCCGGAGGATGTCGGCATCGTCGGATTCGACAACAGTTCGTGGGCCACGCGCACCTCGCCGCAGCTGTCGACGGTGGACCAGCCGGCCGAGGGGCTCGGGGCGGCCGCCGCAGCGTCAGTGCTCGCTCAGCTGCAGGGCGATGAGAGCGGCCCGGACGGGATCATCCTCGACACACCTGTGGTGTGGCGCGACTCGGCCTGAACGCCGGCTGCCGCTGTCGACGGCGATCAGCGCCGCCGCTGACAGGACGCACAGAAGTGCGACGACCTGTTCATGAACGCGACCCGGGTGATCGGGCGGCCGCAGCGCGGGCACGCCTCTCCCCCACGCCCGTACGCGTTCAGGGAGTGCGCGAAATAACCATTCTCCCCAATCGGATGCATTGATGTTCCAATACCGTCCATTCGCGTCCATCCATTCGGGATTGCTTGTATCGACTAGTGAATGGCGTCAAATCGGGGATGCAGGGACTCTATCACGGGGGTTGATCGCGCGACTATGAGCCTCGAATCGCCGAATCTCGGGGTGGACAAACTTGGACGCCTTGGGACATCACCAAGCATCGTTCACCTCACTGGTTGGACCGAATCACGCGTAGGAGAAGCTCCCGCTGCTCTTCGGTGAACTGGGGCGCGGCCGCCGTGACCTCTCTGACCAACTGTTCTTTTGCAGCTGGCCCGATCGGGATCGGCGCGAAGGACGCTTCCAGCTCGTCCACGTTCACGAAGACCTTGTAGACCGGTCGGCCGTGACGTCCGATCACTCGCTCTTTCACCGCAGGCAAGGTGCCTTTGTTGATGCGGCGGCGGATCGCCTTTTCGCTGCAGCGCATGCGCTCGGCCGCTGCGATGATGTCGAGTCGTTCGGGGGCGGAGGGCACGGCGTTACTGCTCTTGCTTTCGTCTAGGGAAGGAAACCAGCGCTCCCCCACCAGCACCGCCGACGAAACAAGATGTGACTCATAGTCCGTCGACTCATCGTCAGCGTAGTCGAAATCGTTGAAGCATGACGATTCCGGCGCACCGCATCGCCTTCGGCGAGCACCTTCGCGAGTTGCGCCGCGCCCGTGGTTGGACTTCTCAGGAGGCATTCGCCCACCATGTCGGGCTTGATCGTACCTACATCAGCGGGATCGAGCGGTCACGGCGCAACCCGACGTTGGACATCATCGTGAAGCTCGCGCGCGGGCTGGAAGTATCGCCGTCGGAACTGCTGTCGACGATCGAGCCCTGATCACGCTCCCCCGCCGTCGGCGAGGGCCCGGACCTTGGCGATCACCTGCTCCACACGGGCCGGGGCGCGGACCGCCCACCCGTCCGTCTGGAAAACCGGGGCTAGCCGATCGGTGAGAGCGTCGGAACACGCCCTCAGAGCGCAGCCCGGCGCGCTCGCCGATCGGCTAGTTCGTGGACTTGTTCGGGACGAGATAGTGCGGCCCGACGAGTCCGACGTGCACTTTCTTGGTCGGGCCGCTCGTGTCGTCGTAGAAGTAGACCCGGGGCGCGAGGTTGCCGCCTCCTTCGGAGATCTTCAGGTGGGCGAGCATAGTGACCTCGCCTGAGCTATGCACGGCGGTGTCCACCTTGAAAACGCGCGTCCCCTTGAACTTGCCGCCGTTCTGCACGCCCTCACTCTCGGTCATGGACAGCTTCTTGCTCGTGGCGGGCCACCCGAGCACAGGGCCCGACGCGCACCACTCCCAGAAGCCGCCTTTTTCCCAGCCCGCGGCGCGGTCCTGAGCGTACGCCGCGAGAGCGCGGAGACCGCGCCACGTCTTGTTACCCCAATTGAAGGCCTCAGGCGCAGTATCGATGTCGTCGAGCTCACGAATCGCGGAGTCCGGCAGTACGAGCCAATCGGCGAGATACATCTGTGCGGCCAGGACGGCCTCCGACGAGTCCTGCACCGAGTCCGGGATCGAAGCCGTCTCCTCGTGCTGGGTCCCCCACAGCAGGGCCGCGAGACCGCGGCCGATCAGCTCATCTTTGAGTCGCGCCAGATGCCCGTTCGCGCTGGCGAGCTCCTTCTCCAGCGAGCTCTGCTCGTTGCGGGCCACGTCGAGGTCCTGCTCCCATCGTTCGCGCGCATCCGCAAGGTCCTTCGCTGGGACCATGCCGTCCAGCGCATCCGCGGGCAGCCCGCTCTGCTCTCCGAAGACGCGGAAGGCGGCGGGGACACGACGCCTCGTCGACAGCTGCGCGACCGAGTAGACAATGCGGTCGACCGTCACGCGAGGCGACTCCTCGAACCGCGAGCGGAGGTAGTAGCGGTGTCGCCATCCGTCTGCGTCCGGCGTAACGATGCCGGGCGCGTACACGCGGACGCCGCCGTCCCAGATCGCGAGCGCGTCGAACTCGCGTCTGAAGGCGGCCACGGCAGCTCGGTCAAGGGTGACGACCGCAGCGATGCCTTCTGCGCGCGCCGCGATCGTCCCGGCAGTTCGGAGCCACGAGTCGTCGTGCTCGGGATTCGGCTCGGCGCAGACGATGATCGGAAGCGTCCGCTCCGGCTTCGCCAGCATCTCGACCAGGATGGCGATGCCTGCTGCGGGCACGGCAAGCGGCTCGATCGGAACCCCGCTTCCGCCGAGATGCGGCTTCTCGACGACACCGAGCAGGTCGTGCACGATCCTCGGGCGACCGACGGAGACACGGCGGGCGAGGTCGTCGGACGACATACTCAACTCCACGAGCGTGTGGACGCCATCATCGTCGGCGACGACACGGATCACGGTCGCCCATTCCGTCGGGTCCTCGGGGACCTGATCCGTCGAGATCACCTCGAACGAATCCGAGCCCATCGACCGAACGCTCACCTCGCGGTGCCGCCCCTGAGAGACGTCGAGCTCGCTGACCCCATCGACCAGAGGTTTCGCGTCCGGCGACTCGTACGTCCATCCAGCCACACACGTCCTGAGCCGCTCGACGACCGTCGTACGGTCCCGCGTGGACGTGTCCGACCACACTGCCCTGTATAGAACGCTCATGCTGATGCCCCCTAGATCCGCGAAAGGGGCCGCTCCCCTGGCGCTCTTTCATCCATAAGATGACCCTATCGACGGCATCGGACACGCTGCATTCGAAATGCTTGAACGCCGACGGCTCCAACGACGTTGACGTAGCCCGAGAAATCGCCGGGGAGCTCGAGAACCAGCGCAGCACGCGGAGCGCCTAGGACCTGGCGCAGACACGGATCACTTCCGCGGTGCTCGACACCAGGTACCGGTCGGCAGATGCAGGCACCCGTGTTAGGTCAGCGACCAGGCCAATGTTCGGGCATAATCTCAGTGAAGGCTGCGTTAGGCTGTAACGAGATCGGTGACACTGATTGCGCGTAGAGTACAAAGACAAGAAGCTCGCGAAGCTGTGCACCGACGAGCGCGAGATGCAGAAGAAGCGACCTGATCTGAAGAAAAAGCTCCGGCTGCGGATCAAGGCCCTGGAGAACTCGGATACGCTCGGCGACCTGCCGAACGACGACCCCGGAGGCGCATGGCATGACCTCAAGGGCAAGCGAGCCGGAACATGGGCCAGCGAGCTCAGCGGCAACTGGCGGCTCGTCGTCGAGCCCACGCCCAACGCCCTGAACGCTGTCGACGTGACCGTCGTCGACATCGAGGACTACCACTGAGGAAGGAGAGACCATGACCGCCACCAACTACGCCGTCGCTCCCGGGGAGTACCTGGAGGAGTGGATCGACGACCATGGCCTGTCCCAGCAGCGGGTGGCCGAGCTCCTCGGAAGCAGCCGCAAGCAGGTCAACGAGATCGTCAACGGGCGCGCGCCCATCACCAGCGACACCGCGATGCGCCTCGAGCGCGTCGTGGGCATCCCCGCCAAGACCTGGCTGAAGTACGAGGCGCTGTACCGGGCCGACCTGGCCCGCATCGCCGACGAGGAGAACCTCGCGGGGCACATCGACGAAATCGCCCCGTCAGCGGTCACGTACCTGCGCAGCATCGGCGCGACGGCGGCCACCAAGCGCGCTCCCGGCAAGCTCGTGTCCGATTTCCTCGCTTTCCACCGCTGCGGGACGTGGGAAGCCTACGTTCACCTGCACGAGGAGGCCTCGCAGGGCGACTACGCGCTGGCCGCACTGAAGGACTCGGGCACGACGCTCGATCGGAGCCTGCTCACGACCTGGCTGCGTGCCGCCGAGCTGGCGGAGCCCTTCGAGCGCGGGCGCGGCTACGACTACGACGCCGAGCAGCTCCGGACAGCCCTGCCCGATCTTCGTGCCCGTGCAGCAACGCCCGACTCCACCATGCTCCGCGACATCGCCAACATGCTCGCGGACCTCGGTGTCGTCTTCATGGTCGTGGAGCCACCCAAAAGGCTCCCGTTGTTGGGTATGACGCGATGGATCGACAAGCGCGTGCCGGTGATCCAGCAGACCGGCCGCTGGGGCAAGGACGGCTTCGTCATTTGGACGCTCTTCCATGAGCTCGGCCACGTCCTCAACGACCCCCGCGGTGAGATGCACGTGGAGTACAGCACCGAGAAGAAGCGCAACTCCGCGGCGGAGAAGGGGGCCAACGCGTTCGCGATGGAGCTCCTGTTCGGCGAGGCCGGCATATCGCAGTTCAGGGGCCTCTCCTACGATCGGGAGATCGCCGACAAGGCTCGGGAGATCGGCATCGCGCCGGGCGTCGCCGTTCACCAGATGCACCGCCGCAGGCTGCTTGACTACAGGTTCGGCAATCGACTGTGCGTTGATCTCGCAGGCAGCTTCACGGAGTGATGGAGCGTGTTCCTTGAACACTCAAACCTGCTTCTCCTTGACACCAACATGCTGTCTCCGGAAAAGCTAGTGGAGCACGGCCTGTTGGGCGAGTCGACGTTGGTCGCGGCATCGACCTCTGCGCAGGAGGTCCTGGGGATGCAGCGACCAGACCGTGAGGGAGGCTACCGCTACGCCCTGCCCATGATGAACGATCGCCTTCTCCTCCGCGCCAACCTTGCGCCGGACCAGTTCTTCCGCTGGGCGTCCGATCACGCAAAACACCGCCCGGTCTCCCGGCACACAGACAGCCTCGTCGTGCCGGTCTCACGACTGCGCCATGAGTCACGGGAGCTGGGACACGCAGCTGTCGCGATCGCGCACGAAACTGGAGACGATCGGCTCTTCCGGGCGTACGCCGCCCGAGGTCTGCGAACCAAGCAGCTGCGCCGAGTGCTGAGCAAGTGGGAGTTCCTGCGCGCGGAGCTAGAAGCAATAATCCCCCTCGACGACGCAATTGCCCTGCAGGCGGTGGCCTTAGCAAATGCGTTCGTCGACAGCGGCCAACATGTGAAGGGCACGGCACGCAACTCGATGAACGATATGTACGTCGCCGCCACGTCCCTCGTCACCGGAATCCCCCTAGTCACCGCTGATGCTCAGCTCAACGACTTCTACCGCGAGCACGGTTGGACCGTGCCGAGCAACGATGGCCTGTACATCGCCTTGCCCTCTGCTCCATCAGATGCAGGATCGTCGGACCCCGCCTCAACGCAGCGAGGAGACCGCTACATTAACCGCCCTCTGAGTCTGCGCTCGCACGTTGATCAGGTTCCGCCGCCTGGTCGATGACCGCGTAGACCCCTTGGAATCAGGCGACGTCGACCGCCGGGCCGCCTCCCGTCACGCTCAGTTTCGGCTGAGCCCGTGTCTGCGTGTGTCCAGCGCGAGCTTGAGA
>NZ_JBBDGN010000017.1:0-57278 GCF_037204145.1 Microbacterium istanbulense | reverse complement strand
CTCGTACGGTGACCGCGACCGCAACCAGTCCGGTGATCGTCGCTCGTACGGTGACCGTGACCGGAACCAGTCCGGTGATCGTCGCTCGTACGGTGACCGTGACCGGAACCAGTCCGGTGAGCGCCGTTCCTATGGTGACCGCGACCGGAACCAGTCCGGTGAGCGTCGTTCCTACGGTGACCGCGACCGGAACCAGTCAGGCGACCGCCGCTCTTACCCGCAGCGCGGTGGGGTCGAGCGCACGTACAACGAGTTCGCGCCCGTGCGCGAGCGCGTCCCGGAGCCTCCGCTGCCCGATGAGATCACCCCGAAGGACCTGCACTCCTCTGCGCGTAACGAGCTGAAGACGCTCAGCAAGGAGAACGCCGAACGCGTGGCCCGCCACCTGGCCATGGCCGCGCAGCTCATCGACGACAATCCCGAACTCGCGCACGAGCACGCACTCGCGGCATCCCGCCGGGCTGGTCGCGTCGCCGTGGTGCGCGAGACACTCGCGATCACCGCCTACGCCGTCGGCGACTTCGCGCTCGCGCTGCGCGAATTGCGCACGTACCGGCGCATCTCCGGCAACGATGACCAGATCGCCCTCATCGTCGACAGCGAGCGCGGTGTCGGACGTCCCGACCGCGCCCTCGAGGCCGGTCGCTCGGTCGACCGCGCGACGCTGCCCGTTCCGGTGCGCGTTGCCCTCGCGATCGCCATGTCAGGTGCACGCCTGGACCGTGATGAGACCGAACTTGCTCTCGGCGAGCTCGAGATCCCGGAACTCGACCCCGACCGTGCCTTCGAGTGGAGCCCTGCGCTGTTCAGCGCACGCGCTGCCGTGCTCGAAGACCTCGGGCGCCACGACGAGGCAGCATTTTGGACGCAGCGCGCCGAGGTCGCCGCCTCAGCTCTCGGGCTTGATGGCGACTTCGACGAGATGATCGTCGAGGACGGCCTCATCGAGGGCGACTTCCTCGATGACGATGTCCCAGACGCGCCGGCCGCTGAGGAGAACACCGGCGCCGCCTCCGAGCCCGACGCCGCCGACGAGGCTGAGTCTGACCAGGAGAGCGATGAGCAGGAGAACGAGGCCTGATGGGGCTGTTCCGCCGCGCCGCATCCGAGGTGACACCGCTCACCGGGCGAGATGTACTGCTTGCCGACCTCGACGGCGTCGTCTACGCAGGTCCCGGTGCCCTGCCCTACGCGATCGACAGTCTCAACCAGGCCGCTGAGAACGTGCGCCTCGGCTACATCACCAACAACGCCTCGCGTACGGATGCGTCGGTTGCCGAGCACCTGACCGAGCTGGGCCTCACGGTGAAGCCCGACGAGGTCGTCACCAGCCCACAGGCGGCGATGCGTCTCCTTGCTGGCATCGTGCCGGCTCCGGCGACGATCCTCATCGTCGGGGGAGAAGGCCTCGTCGTCGAGGCGGAGAAGGCGGGCTACACCGTCACCCGCAGCGCCGAGGACGCACCCGCCGCCGTCGTTCAGGGCTTCGCGCCTCATGTCGCCTGGACCGACCTCGCCGAGGCGGCCTTTGCGCTGCAGCTGCCCGAAGAAGAGGGCGGGATCCCCTGGATCTCCACCAATACCGACTGGACCATCCCACGCGAGCGCGGCGTCGCGCCGGGCAACGGGACGCTGGTCTCGGCCGTGCATACCGCGATTGGCCGGCTCTCGACCGTGGCGGGCAAGCCGGAGACGCCGATCTTCGAAGAGGCACTCGCGCGCTTCGGCGCTCAGAACGCTCTCTTCCTCGGCGATCGCCTCGACACTGACATCATGGGTGCCGACCGCGCGGGCATCGACTCCGCACTCGTCCTCACCGGCATCGATCGTCCCAAGCACGTCCTCGCCGCCCCGCAAGGGTCACGACCGACCTACATCCTCAGCGACCTGCGCGAACTGCACGAGCCCTACCCGCAGACCCGCGAGAAGGACGGCGTGTTCACCGTCGGCGGGGCATCCGTGCGCGTCGTGAACGCCGATGTGCAGATCCTCGCCGCCGGCGATTCGCAGATCAACCTGCTGCGCGCGGGTGCCGCGGCCATCTGGGCGACGGGCCTGGCGATCTACGCGTTCCGCGTGCCCGAAGCGCTGTACGCCGATCCTTTCCACAAGCCCTGAGCGCCGCTCAGGCAGCGCGCTGCACGCGGGTTAGAGTGGACGAATGGAGCACACGCGGGACGAGCCGACCGACGCGCTGTGGAGCCGCCTCCGCCTGATCGAAGGGCAACCGCTCGCAGACCGGGCCGCCGCGTACACCTCGGTGCATGACGAGCTCATGCGACGCCTGGAGAGCACTCCGAAGATCGACGGTCGCGACACGACACCGGGCTCCCGGTGACCCGGCTCGACGCCGCCCTCGCCGCGCGGGGACTCGCACGGTCGCGCACCCACGCCGCAACGCTCATCGCAGAGGGGCTTGTGCGCGTGAACGGACGCCCCATCGTCAAGGCATCCGCGCCCGTTGCTGACGACGCGACGATCACGGTCGACAGCAGCGACCACTACGTCAGCCGTGGTGCACACAAGCTCTTCGCCGCGCTCGACGGCTTCGGTATCGCCGTCGACGGCCGCGTGGCCCTCGACATGGGGGCGTCCACGGGGGGATTCACCCAGGTGCTTCGCGAACGCGGCGCCCGCCCTGTGCTGGCTGTCGACGTGGGCCACGGTCAGCTCGCCGCCGACATCGCCGCCGACCCCGAGGTGATCGCCGTTGAGGGGTACAACGTCCGCTACATGACCCGGGAGAACCTCGCGGAGGTCACCGGCGTGAGCGCACAGCCAGACGTCATCGTCGGCGATCTCTCCTTCATCTCCCTCGATCATGTGCTTCCCGCCGTCGCGGCGGTCGCCACGGCGACCTGCGATGTCGTGCTGCTGATCAAACCGCAGTTCGAGGTCGGTCGCACGGCCGTCCGCGGGGGCCTGGTCACCGATCCTACGGCGCGCGTCGATGCCGTCGAACGCACGCTGTGGAGTGCGAACGACGCGGGTCTCGGCATCCTCGGCATCCTGCCGTCACCGATCCTCGGCACGCACGGCAACGCCGAGTACCTGGTGCACCTCGCGCCCGGGCGCGGGGAGGATCCGACACAATGGACGCAGCAGATCGCACAGCTGGCAGGAGGACGATGAACGAGCGCAGCATCCTGGTCGTCGCCCATGCAGGCCGACCGGACACCGTGGCCGCCGCGCTCCGTGTCGTCGGCGCGTTGACCGCCGCAGGCGCCCGCCCCGTCCTCTCGCCGGAGGACCGTGACGACCTCATGGCGGTGGATCCGCGCTTCGCCGATGTCGCCGTGCTGGGTCGCGACGTGCCGCTGAGCGAGCTGGAGCTCGCGATCGTCCTCGGCGGCGACGGCACGATCCTGCGCGCGGCCGAACTCGTGCGCGACGGATCGGCTCCCGTGCTCGGCATCAACATGGGACATGTCGGCTTCCTCGCCGAGATCGACCGTGACGACATGGATGCCGCCGTGCACCGGGTGATCGCTCGCGACTACGAGGTCGAGGAGCGGCTCGCCCTGTCGGTGCGGGTCAAGGATGTCGAGGGCAACGTGGTCTACGAGACGTGGGCGCTGAACGAGGCGACCGTCGAGAAGGCCAGCCGCGAGCGGATGATCGAGGTCGTCGTCGAGATCGACGGACGCCCACTGTCGAGCTTCGGCTGCGATGGAATGGTCATCTCCACTCCCACGGGCTCCACCGCCTACAACTTCTCGGCCGGCGGTCCGGTGATTTGGCCCACCGTCGAGGCGATCGCCGTGGTGCCGCTGTCGGCACACGCCCTGTTCGCCAAGCCGCTGGTCGTGGGCCCCGAGGCATCCGTCGCGATCGAGATGCTGGAGCGGGCAGGCGGCACCGGCATCCTCTGGTGTGACGGTCGGCGCTCCTTCGACCTTCCGCTCGGCGCCCGCGTCGTGGCTCGACGCTCGTCGCGCCCGGTTCGCCTGGCGCGCCTGCATCCGACCGCGTTCACGAACCGCCTGGTGCGCAAGTTCCAGCTGCCGGTCGCGGGATGGCGAGGGCAGGGGGCGCAGGCGTGATCGACGAGATGCGCATTCGCGGTCTTGGCGTCATCGACGACGCGGTGCTGCCGCTCGGGCCGGGGTTCACCGCCGTGACGGGTGAGACGGGCGCCGGAAAGACCATGGTCGTCACCGGGCTCGGGCTGTTGCTCGGCGCGCGAGCCGATTCCGGCGCCGTGCGCGCCGGAGCCGCCCAGGCCTCGGTCGCCGGTGTCTGGCTGGTGCCCGCGGAAGGTGCCGTCGCCGACATTGTCACCGACGCCGGCGGCGAACTCGAGCCGGCCGGCGACGCCGCCGAGCTCTACGTCTCGCGCACCCTCACCGCCGAGGGGCGCAGCCGCGCCAGCGTCGGCGGGCGCGCCGCGCCCGCTGGTGTGCTGGCCTCGCTCGCCGAGGAACTCGTCGTCGTGCATGGGCAGTCCGAACAGCTGCGCCTGAAGTCGACGGCCGCGCAGCGTGACGCCCTGGACCGTTTCGGGGGTGAGCAGATCACCGCCGCGCGCTCGGCCTACGCCGAGGAGTACGCGCGCTGGCGCGAGCTGGATGCCGAGATCGTCGACCTGACCGAGAACCGCGATCGCCGCGCCGATGAAGCAGCGCGGTTGCGTGAGGCACTGGCCCAGATCGAGGCCGTCGATCCGCAGCCGGGGGAGGACGAGGCTCTCGCCGAGCGATCGGAGCGCCTGTCCAATGCCGAAGAGCTGCGCCTGGCGGCATCCGTCGCGCATGACGCGCTGTCGGGCGAAGACGACGTGCCCGATGTGCAATCGTTGCTGGCTGAGGCGCGTCGCGCCCTGGAGCGCGCGAACGATCCGGCGCTGTCCGGTGTCAGTGAGACGCTCACAGATCTCGGGTACCGGGTGGCGGATGCCGCGGGCCAGTTGTCGCAGTACCTGGCTGACCTGGACGAGTCCGGGCCGCACGAGCTCGCCGCGGTCGAGGAGCGCCGTGCGGCGCTCGGTGTGCTGACCCGCCAGCACGGCTCGCTCGATGAGGTGCTCGAACTCTGGCGCACCGGGTCTGACCGGCTGGCCGAACTCGACGACGACGGCGACCGCATCGAACGCCTGCAGGCGCAGGCCGTGGCGGTCCGCGCGCAGCTCGACGAGGCGGCTGCCACGCTGACCGCGGCCCGCACCGAGGCAGCCGCACGGCTGTCGGTGGCGGTGACCGAGGAACTGCACGCCCTGGCCATGCCCGATGCGCGGCTTGAGGTGCGGGTGTCGGAAGCGGCGGAGAGCACGCGCGGACGCGATGACGTCGCGATCCTGCTTGCCCCTCATCCGGGTGCGGAGCCGCGCCCCGTGGCGCGCAGCGCGTCGGGCGGCGAGCTGTCGCGCGTCATGCTGGCGATCGAGGTCGTGATCGCCGGCACAGACCCCGTGCCGACGTTCGTGTTCGATGAGGTGGATGCCGGCATCGGTGGCGCAGCGGCGATCGAGGTCGGCCGTCGTCTGGCGCGCCTCGCGGAGAACTCGCAGGTGATCGCCGTGACCCACCTCGCGCAGGTCGCCGCGTTCGCGTCGAATCACCTCTCGGTGGTGAAGGCCAACGATGGCACCGTGACGGCTTCGAGCGTCACCCGACTCGACGGCGATGCTCGTGAGGCAGAGATGGCTCGCCTGCTCTCCGGCCTGACCGACTCGGATGCGGCGCTCACGCACGCCCGCGAACTCCTCGCACTGCGCGAGGGCTGAGTCACGATGCGCGCGGCGGCGCGACCGAGGCGCGCACGACCGTGGGCATGGCGACGCTCTCGTGGCCGCGCTCACGGATCTCGAGGAGCATCTCCACCGAGAGTGCAGCCATCTCGGGATAGGGCAGGCGCGAGGTCGTGAGGCCGGGACGCAGATACTCGGCCAGCTCCTCGTCGTCGAAGGAGGCGACGGACACGTCGGCCGGTACCCGCAGACCGAGCTCGGACAGCGCCTGGTACGCGCCGAATGCCATGTTGTCGTTGCCGACAAGGATCGCGGTGATCTCAGGGTGCGCCGTCATCGCGCGCAGCGTCGTCTCGTAGCCGATCGCCGGGGACCACCCGTCGACCTCATAGACGATCGGGTGCACGCCGGCCTCGGCGAATGCCGCGTCAATGCCGCGGAAGCGCTCACCGATGCTCACGGACTCGGCGGGATCGTCGAGCACTTTCGGAATCGGGCCGATCAGCGCGATGTGGCGGTGGCCGGCATCGCTCAGCAGGCGCGCCATGGTGCCTCCCGCCGCACGTTCGGCCGGCACGACGCTGGGGTGATTCTCGCTCGTGCGCCCGTTGACGATGACGACAGGCAGATCTCGTGGCACCGGGGGCAGCTGGATCAGGCGGGCGTTCATCAGACCGACGAGGAGCCCGTCGACGCGGCGGTCGATCATCGACTGCACGGCTTCGCCGAGGAGATTCTCGTCGCCGCTCGTCTCGGCCATGAGCACGGTATGACCGTGGGCGCGTGCGGTTTCCAGGGCGCCGCGGATCATGCCGGAGGCGTAGCGCGTGACGGTCACTCGATCGGAGACGAAACCGATCGTGCGGGTCTTGCCCAGGCGCAGGCTCTGCGCGGCCGGATTCGGACGGTAGCCGAGTTCGGCGGCGGCCGCGCGGATGCGGTCGGCGGCATCTGCCGAGAGGCGCGACCCGGGGCGGTCGTTGAGCACCATGCTGACGGCCGTCTTCGACATGCCGGCACGCGCGGCGACGTCGGCGAGGGTGGGGCGGGTCTTGCGTGTGGCCATGGCTGCCTGATTCCCTCCGACGGTGTTCTGATCCTAGCCGGTTCGAGGGTTTTGCTGAATTAATTCAGCAAAACCCTTGTCCGTGCGGTGTCCATCGGGTTAGCATGCAGTGCTGAATCAATTTAGCAACTCAGTCAGGAGCAACATCGTGGTTGATCTCACCAGAAGAGCACTGCTCGGCGTCGCGGGTGTCGGCGCGCTGGGCGTCGCGTTGTCGTGGCCCCGGCTCACCGGAGCGGACATCCCCGGTCGCGGCGAGGACGTCCTCACCGTGGCCATCCTCGGCAACGCCCAGGACGCTGCCAGCCGGCAGGCCCTCGTCGAGGCGTTCCAGCGCGAACATCCCGATATCCCCGTCCGCATCCAGGCCATTCAGGGGCAGGACTGGAGCAACTACTTCGCGAAGATCCTCACCATGGTCGCCGCCGGTACCCCGCCGGATGTCGTGTCGGTGGCCACCGAGGGAACGCAGCTGTTCGCTTCACGCCTCGCCCACCCGCTTGATGAATACGTGCAGCGCGACGCCGCCGACATGGCGGAGTACTTCGCCGATGTACATCCGTCCCTGGTCGAAGCATTCATGTACCAGGGGAGCCTTTTCCAGCTGCCGATGGACTTCAATGCGGCGAACATCTACTACAACACCTCGGCGCTCGAGCGCGCGGGACTGGATCGCCCCTCCGAGAACTGGACGACGGACGAGTTCCTCACGGTGGCGCGCGCCATGAAGTCATCGGCCACAGGCAGCTTCCTGCCGTTCTTCTGGACCAACCGGCTCTGGGGCGGCGTCGTCCCGTGGTTGTACGCGAACAACACGAGTGTCCTCACCGAGGAGAAGGCGCGCGGCGGTGACTGGATGTGGTCGCAGTTCTACCCCACGGACGCCCCGCGCGGCGGCGGCTTCCTCTGGGAGGGGGCGGATGCGACCAACGAGCGCGCCGTGGAGAGCTTTGAGTTCCTCGAACAGCTCGTGCGCGAGGGGCTCGCGGCGAGCCCCGCACAGGGCGGCGGCAATGAACTCGTGTCGCGATTCGCGGAGGGCTCGATCGGTATGACGCCGGCCGGCGGCTTCTGGGTGCAGGGGCTCAAAGAGGGTGGCATGACGCCCGATGACTACGACGTCACCTACTTCCCGAAGATGCGCAGCCAGCGGGCGCAGTTCGGCACCGCCGGTTACGCCATCATGCGCACCTCGCAGCGCAAGGACGCCGCGTGGGAATGGATCAAGTTCTGCGCCTCGAAGAAGGGCATGCAGCTGACCATCCCGACGCCGAACACGACGCCTGCCCGCCGCTCGATGGTGAACGAATCGTTCTACCGCGGGGTGGGGCCGGCGCACTGGAAGGTGTTCTACGACACCCTCGACGCCTTCCCCGACTCCGCGCCCATTCCCGCGCCGCCCCAGCAGGCAGCGGTGGAGACGGCGCTGATCAAGAACGTCGTCTCCGCCATCACCCAGGGGCCCGACGGCGTCCGGCCCGGTCTCGCGACGATGCAGCGTGACCTCGAACTCGCACTGAAGGGACGCTGATGTCCACCACGACAACACGCACGGTCGTGCTCGGCGCTCGCCGGGTGCCCAAGCGGCGCACCAAAGGCAAGGGCCTGGTGCCGCTCTTCCTCGCGCCGACGGTGATCGGGCTCGGCATCTTCACGGTCGTGCCCATCATCGCCTCGTTCGTCCTCGCCTTCTTCCGCTGGGACATCATCACCGATCCCGAGTTCGTCGGCTTCGACAACTTCGCCGACATCCTTGTCGATCCCACGGTGCGGGTGTCCTTTCTGAACACGATCCTGTTCGTGATCGTCGCGGTGCTGCTGCAGTTGGCGCTCGCGCTGGGGCTCGCGGTGCTGGTGCAGTCCCGGATGCCGTCATGGCTGCGGGCGTTCTTCCGCTCATCGCTGTTCTTCCCGCTGATCCTCTCGGCAGCATCCGTCTCGCTGGTGATGGCCTATCTGTTCAACCAAGAGTTCGGTCTGGTCAATCAGATCCTCGGTGCTTTCGGCATCGCCAAGGTCGGGTGGCTGACAACCGGGTTCGGTGCGCAGGTCGTCACCGTGCTGGTGTACGTGTGGCAGAACTTCGGCTTCACCTTCCTGCTGTTCATCGGCGGCATCTCGTCGATCCCCAAGGAGGTCTACGAGGCGGCATCCATCGACGGTGCTACCGGCTGGAAGCAGTTCCGGCTGATCACGCTGCCGCTGATCAGCCCGACCATGCTCGTGGCCAGTGTGATGGCGATCATCAGCGCGCTGCAGATCTTCGACCAGCCGTACGTGCTCACCCGCGGTGGGCCAGGGGATTCGACCAGGACAGCCGTCATGGTGATCTACGAATCCGCCTTCCAGCAGCTCGAGTTCGGTCGCGCTTCGGCGATCGGCATCGTGCTGACCCTTCTGATCATGCTCGTCACCGCGCTGCAGTTCCGACTCAGCCGCCGATTCGTCTTCTACGGGTGAGGAACGACTGATGTCCACTGAACTGACCGCTCGCCGCCGCGCGCGGCTGCAACCGCTCGGCACGGCGGCGAAATACGTGCTGCTCATCGTCGCGGCCGCGCTCACGCTCGGCCCCGTGATCTGGACCGTGATCGCGTCATTGACGCCCAAGGATGCGGCGACAGGAGCGACCGAGTTCGGCTTCTCCGCCTACGCCGATGTGTTCACCAAGGTCGACTTCTGGCTGCTGGTGTGGAACAGCGTGCTCGTCACCGGACTCGTCGCCGGCGGCCAGATGCTGTCGGCGGCGATGGCCGGCTATGTGTTCGCCCGTTACGAGTTCCGCGGCAAGAACCTCACCTTCGGCGTCATCCTCGCGACGATGATGGTGCCGATGCAGGTGACGATCGTGCCGGTGTTCATGCTCATCCGGGGCATGGGGCTCGCGGACACCCTGCTCGCGCTGATCATCCCGGCGCTGCCGACCGCGTTCGGTACGTTCCTCATGCGGCAGTACTTCATGGGTATGCCCACCGAGCTCGGCGAGGCGGCCGAGATCGACGGGGCCGGGCCCTGGCGGGTGTTCTTCAGCGTCTACCTGCCGCTATCGACTCCCGGTCTCGCGATCGTCGGCATCCTCGCCTTCAACTACCACTGGAACGAGTTCTTCCGCCCGTTGATCATGACCATCAGCGAGCAGAACTTCACGCTGCCACTCGGGCTCGTGACGCTGCAGGGCAATCTCGGAACGGGCAGTGTCTCGACCGTCCTCGCGGGCGTCGTGCTGTCGATGATCCCGGCGCTCATCGTGTTCATCTTCGGCCAGCGTCCGCTGCGCGAGGGCCTGACCGCGGGGAGCGGCAAGTGACCGGGATCGACCTCGATCTGCCGCGGCTGCACATCCGACCCGCATCCGGGTGGCTCAACGACCCGAACGGGGTGGGGCTGGTCGACGGCGTGTATCACGTGTTCTTCCAGTTCAACCCGGCGGCGCCCGTGCATGGCGACATCCACTGGGGGCACGTCACATCGCGAGACCTGCTGCACTGGGACGAGCAGCCGGTTGCGCTCGCCCCCCGAGCGGGCGGCGTGGATGGCGTCGGATGCTGGAGTGGGTCGATGCTCATCGACGACGGCGTGCCCACCCTGCTGTACACGGCGGTGGCGAGCGAACCTGGTTCTGCCGGTGTCGTACGAGCCACGCCCACAGACCCCGAGCTGCGCTCATGGTCCGCCGGGGAGCGGCTCATCCCCGGGTCGGCTGATCCTGCCGAACTCGAAGTGCGCGATCCGGTGGTGTTCACCCTCGGTGGCCATCGGTACGCCGCACAGGGAGCGGGCGCGCGCGGGGGGAACGGCCGCATCGAGGTCTACGCCTGCGACGACCTGAACCGCTGGGAGCCGCGCGGGGTCCTGCTGGACGGCACCGATCCGGTCGCCGCGACGCTCGGCCCCTCGAACATCTGGGAGTGCCCCAACCTGTTCGCCCTCGATGGGCGCTGGGTGCTGCTGTACTCGGTGTGGCGGGACGCCACCGGGCCCGTGCGCGAGGATGCCGTCGCCTGGCTGGTCGGTGACCTGGACGACACCGCGGACGGGCCGCGGTTCCGCCCAGAGCGCGCCGGGTTCCTCGACGCCGGAACCACCTTCTACGCCCCGCAAGTGATGTCAGACGGCACACGCTCGCTGATGTGGGGGTGGCTCAGAGAACCAGAGGGCGACACGCATGCCGAGGCGGCCGGCTGGTCGGGCGCGCTCAGCCTGCCGCAGGAGCTCTACATCGACCAGGCCGGCGCGCTGAGGGCGCGCCCGGCCGCGGAGTTGATCGGCCTGCGCCGCGGCGGGATCAGCCCTGACGCCGGCGGTGCCATTGCGGCATCCGCTTTCGAGGTCGACGGGCGCACCGCGGCAGTGGAGTTGTGGCTCGGTGACGAGCAGGTGTTCGTGCACCGAGGGGATCCCGTGTCGCTGCGCATCTTCGTCGACGGCAGTGTGGTCGAAGCGTTCGTGGACGGCCGGGCGACCTACTCCACTCGGGCCTACCCGAGCGACGGAGGTGCTTGGCGATTGATCGGCGGCGAGGGGACGCAGCTCTGGGAGCTGGGAGCGGACTGAGCATCCGCTCCCGGCATCCGGGATCTGGCCGACTCCCGTTTCGAACTGATAGGATCGAAGCCCGTGATGAACTCTTCAGACGCGGGGCCCCAGAACGACACCACCAAGCACATTTTTGTGACGGGCGGTGTCGTTTCGTCTTTGGGTAAGGGCCTGACGGCGGCCAGCCTCGGCAACCTGCTCACCGCTCGCGGACTGCGCGTCGTGATGCAGAAGCTCGACCCGTATCTGAACGTCGACCCGGGAACGATGAACCCGTTCCAGCATGGTGAGGTCTTCGTCACCGATGACGGCGCCGAGACCGATCTCGACATCGGACACTACGAGCGCTTCCTCGACATCAACCTGTCGCAGGCGGCCAACGTGACCACCGGCCAGATCTACTCGCAGGTCATCGCGCGCGAGCGCCGCGGCGAGTACCTTGGTGACACCGTGCAGGTCATCCCGCACATCACCGACGAGATCAAGCGCCGCATGCGCCTGCAGGCGACCGAAGAGCCGCGCCCCGACGTCATCATCACCGAGGTCGGCGGCACCGTCGGCGACATCGAGTCGCAGCCCTTCCTCGAGTCGGCCCGTCAGCTTCGTCACGAGCTCGGCCGCAACAACGTCTTCTTCGTGCATGTCTCGCTGGTGCCGTTCATGGGCGCCTCGGGCGAGCAGAAGACCAAGCCCACGCAGCACTCCGTCGCCGCGCTCCGCCAGGTCGGCATCCAGCCGGACGCGCTCGTGCTGCGCAGCGACCGCCCGGTCAGCGAGAGCAACATGAACAAGATCGCTCTCATGTGTGACGTCGACCTCGAAGGTGTCGTGAACACGGTCGATCTGCCGTCGATCTACGACATCCCCTCGACGCTGAACGAGCAGGGCCTCGACTCCTACATCGTGGGCCGCTTGGGTCTGGACGCGAAGGCCGCCGACGTCGACTGGACGCGCTGGAACAAGGTGCTGCACGCCGTGCACAACCCCAAGCACGAGGTCACGATCGGCCTGGTCGGCAAGTACATCGACCTGCCCGACGCATACCTGTCGGTGACCGAGGCTCTCAAGGCCGGCGGCTTCGCTCAGGAGACCAAGGTCAACATCCGGTGGATCCCCTCCGACCTGTGCGAGACGCCCGAGGGCGCACGTGAGCAGCTGTCGCAGCTCGACGGCATCTGCGTGCCCGGCGGGTTCGGCATCCGCGGCATCGAGGGCAAGCTCGGTGCGCTGAAGTTCGCGCGCGAGCAGGGCATCCCCACGCTCGGACTGTGCCTGGGCCTGCAGTGCATGGTGATCGAATACGCCCGTGACGTGGCAGGCATCGCCGGTGCCTCGTCCAGCGAGTTCGACCCCGACACCACCGAGCCGGTCATCGCGACGATGGCCGAGCAGGTCGAGATCCTCGACGGCGGCGACCTCGGCGGCACCATGCGTCTGGGCCTGTACGAGGCGGCGCTCGCCGAGGACTCGCTGGCCCGTGACCTGTACGGCTCGGAGCGCGCGGAGGAGCGTCACCGCCACCGGTACGAGGTCAACAACGCCTACCGTGCTCGCCTCGCCGATGCCGGCCTGGTCTTCTCCGGTCTGAACCCCGAGCTCGACCTCGTCGAGTACGTCGAGCTGCCGCGCGACGTGCACCCGTTCTACATCGCCACCCAGGCGCACCCCGAGCTGCGTTCCCGTCCGACGTCGCCGCACCCGCTGTTCCGTGGCCTTGTCGGCGCCGCGATCGACCGTCACAACGCCAGCGAGCTGTTCAGCGAAGATGACTGACGCGTCCGCCCTACGTGACGAGCCGTTCGACCCTCGGGTCATCCAGAGCGAGCTCGTCCACCAGGGCTACGTGTGGGATGTCCGCTCGGATCGTTTCGCCTACGGCGACGGCGAGATCGTGCGCGAGTACGTCGCGCACACGGGCGCGGTCGCCGTGGTGGCGCTGGATCAGCGGGAGCGGGTGCTGCTGATCCAGCAGTACCGGCATCCGATCCGGCACCGCGACTGGGAGCTGCCCGCCGGGCTGCTCGACGTCGCCGGTGAGGAGCCGCTGGCGGCGGCGCAGCGGGAGCTGGCAGAAGAAGCAGATCTCGTCGCGCGCGACTGGCGGCTACTGGTGTCGTCGTGGACGACGCCGGGCGGCAACGACGAGATGATCCACGTGTTTCTCGCCACCGGTGTGAGCGCAGCGTCGGCCGCCCACGACCGTGAGGACGAAGAGGCCGACATCCGCACCGAGTGGGTCGCGCTGTCGGATGCCGTCGACGCGGTGCTCTCCGGACGGATGCACAACGGCATCCTCACCATCGGCGTGCTCGCCACCGAGCGTGTGCTCGCCACCGAGCGTGTGCTCGCGGCCGAGCGGCGGGCCACGGCGGGGGAGTAGCCGTGCGGCTCGATCGTGCCCTGGACGCCTACCTGCGCCACGTCACGATCGAGCGCGGTCTGTCGGCGCACACCGTCGCGGCCTACCGGCGCGATCTCGACGGCTACCTCGACTGGCTGAGCGGGCAGGGCATCGCTGACACCTCGGCTGTGACACCGGCGCTCGTGGGTGCCTTCATCGCCGAGCGCGCGGGTGCCGATCCGTCGCCGGCAGCGACAAGCCTGGCCCGCCTGCAGTCCTCCGTGCGCGGCTGGCATCGCTTCCTCGCCCGGGAGGGCATCGAACAGGATGATCCGACGGGCAGGCTTCGCCCACCCAAGACGCCGCGCCGCCTGCCCAAGGCGCTCACGATCGAGCAGGTCGAGCGCCTGCTCGCCGCTCCCTCGGCAGACGACCCGCTCGGCATCCGGGATCGGGCCCTGCTCGAGCTGCTGTATGCGACCGGCGCGCGGATTTCCGAGGCGGTGTCGCTCGACGTCGACGACCTCGCTCACGGTGAGGTGCTGCGTCTGCGGGGCAAGGGCGACAAGGAGCGCATCGTGCCCGTGGGGTCGTATGCGCGATCGGCCGTCGACGCGTACTTGACCCGGGTGCGGCCGGGTCTTTCCGTCAAAGGGGCGGCGACGCCTCGGTTGTTCCTCGGGGCGCGGGGCGCTCCACTGTCGCGGCAGAGCGCGTGGCTGATCATCCGGGCAGCGGCGCAGGCCGCGCAGATCACCGCAGAGGTGTCGCCGCACACGCTGCGGCACTCCTTCGCCACCCACCTGCTGCAGGGCGGCGCCGACGTGCGCGTCGTGCAGGAACTCCTCGGCCATGCCTCCGTGGCGACCACGCAGATCTACACGCACGTGTCGGTCGACGCGCTGCGCGACGTGTACGCCACATCGCACCCCCGCGCCCGCTGACCCGCGTGGCCTCAGGCGGCGGCGCACCCGCTCCCGTTAGACTCGTCCAAGCACGGAAGGCAGGAAACGGTGGCGCAGAAAGCGACGAAGTCCAGGGCGGCGACCTCGAAGGGTGACGACACCCCGATCGGGCCCACCGGGCGTCCCTATCAGGGCTTCGCGACTCCCGAGCCGCTGGCATCGCATGGGCCCGCGCGCATCATCGCGCTGTGCAACCAGAAGGGTGGCGTCGGCAAGACCACGACGTCGATCAACCTGGCCGCCGCCCTCGCCGAATACGGGCGCAAGGTGCTCGCGGTCGACTTCGACCCGCAGGGTGCGCTGTCGGCCGGCCTCGGCATCCCCACCCACGACGTGCCCACCGTCTACGACCTGCTGCTGGACACCAAGCGTGACCCGCACGACGCGATCGTGCCGTCGTCGACACCGGGCCTCGACGTGCTGCCCGCGAACATCGACCTCTCCGCCGCCGAGGTGCACCTGGTGAACGAGGTGGCCCGCGAGACGATCCTCTCGCGCGTGCTGCGTCAGGTCTCGGGTGAGTACGACGTCATCCTCATCGACTGCCAGCCCTCCCTGGGGCTGCTCACCGTGAACGCGCTGACCGCTGCGCACGGCGTGCTGATTCCGCTCGAGAGTGAGTTCTTCGCACTGCGCGGCGTCGCTTTGCTCATCGAGACCATCGACAAGGTGCGCGACCGGCTCAACCCGTCGATCACGCTCGACGGTCTGCTCGTGACGATGTACGACCCGCGCACCCTGCACTCGCGTGAGGTGCTCGAGCGAGTCGTCGAGGCCTTCGGTGACGACGTGCTCGAGACGGTGATCGGTCGGACCGTGAAGTTCCCGGACGCGACGGTCTCCGGCGTCCCCATCACCGAGTTCGCGCCCGAGCACGCCGCCGCCCAGGCGTACCTGCGACTGGCGCGGGAGCTGGTCGCCCGTGGCGCTGTCGCCTGAGCAGGAGTCTCCTGCCGGGTTTCAGGTCGCGCTGTCGAACTTCGACGGCCCCTTCGATCTGCTGCTCTCGCTCATCTCGAAGCACGAGATGGACATCACCGAGGTCTCACTCAGCCGGGTCACCGACGAGTTCATCTCGTATCTGAAGCAGCTCGGTCCGGATGAAGAGCTCGACCAGGCGTCGGAGTTTCTCGTGGTGGCCGCGACGCTGCTCGACATGAAGGTCGCCGGTCTGCTGCCGCAGGGCGAGCTGGTGGATGCTGAATCCGTCGCACTGCTCGAAGCCCGTGACCTGCTGTTCGCCCGCCTGCTGCAGTACCGCGCGTTCAAAGAGGTCTCGGCATGGTTCGCGCGCAGTCTGCAGCGCGAGGATCGTCGCCACGTGCGAGCGGTGCCGCTCGACGAGAAGCATCGTCGACGCACACCCGAGCTCGTCTGGTCGCTCAGCGTCGATGATTTCGCGGCTCTGGCATTGCTGGCGTTCGCGCCGAAAGAGATCCCTTCCGTGGGACTCGACCACCTGCACGCGCCGCTGGTCAGCATCCGCGAACAGGCGGCGGTCGTGGTGACGCTGCTGCGCAGCACCGAGTCGTTGACGTTCCGCGAGTTGGTCTCGGGGGTGGCCGAGCCCGGCATCGTGGTCGCGCGGTTCATCTCGGTGCTCGAGCTGTACCGTCATGCGGCGCTGTCATTCGAACAACTGGAACCGCTGGGCGAGCTGACGCTGCGGTGGTCGGCCGAGAGCTGGTCGGATGAGCAGCTGGCCACGTTGGGAGCCGACTATGACCGATGAGACGACGAGCGACCCGCAGGGAGCGAGGATGGCCGAGGATGCCGAGGTGCGCACCGACGGTGTGATGGATGCACCCCTGACCGAGAAGCTCGAGGCGATCCTGCTGATCCTCGACGAGCCGCTGGGCCTGGTCGCGCTCGCGGCCGCCGTGAGCGCTCCGGTCGCCGCGGTGCGGCAGGCGCTGGAGACCCTCGTCGATGACTACGACGGTCGCGGTCACGGCCCGCGGCGCGGATTCGAGCTGCGCGAAGTCGGTGGGGGCTGGCGGCTGTACGTGCGCGAGGACCATGACGGCCTCGTCGCGGAGTTCGTCGGCGGGCAGGCGCCGGCGCGTCTGTCGCAGGCGGCGCTGGAGACCCTGGCGGTGATCGCGTACAAGCAGCCGATCACGCGCGGTCAGGTTGCGTCGATCCGTGCGGTCAACGTCGACTCGGTCGTCCGCACCCTGCTCGCCCGTGGGCTGATCACCGAACTGTTCGCCGACGCCGAGACCGGCGCCATCAACTACGGCACGACCGATGCCCTGCTCGAGCACTTGGGCATTAACGGGCTCGACGAACTGCCGCCGATCTCACCGTTGCTGGACGATGGTGCAGACGGTTTCGAGGAAGGACTCACCCGATGACCGCTGACACCCCCGCACCCGAGGGTGTGCGTCTGCAGAAGGCGCTCGCCAATGCCGGTGTGGCCTCGCGCCGCGTGGTCGAGCAGTACATCGTCGAGGGACGCATCCGCGTGAACGGCACGACCGTCACCGAGCTCGGCACCCGGATCGACCCCGAGAACGACCTGATCGACGTCGACGGCACGGCCGTGCAGCTCGACGTCTCCAAGCGCTACGTCATGCTGAACAAGCCCACCGGCGTGGTCAGCACCATGCGTGACGAGAACGGGCGACCCGATCTGCGCCGGTTCACGAAGGACTGGGACGAGCGGCTCTACAACGTCGGCCGCCTGGATGCCGAGACCAGCGGTCTGCTCATCCTCACCAACGACGGCGACCTCGCGCATGTGCTCGCACACCCATCGTTCGGGGTGACGAAGGTGTACATCGCCCGCGTCAGCGGCACCGTCACCGCGCAGACGATCGCGACGCTCACGCGGGGCATCGAGCTGGAAGACGGACCGATCGCGGCCGACAAGGCGCGACTGCTGGATGCCTCGCGCGGCGAGAGCCTGGTGGAGCTCACCCTGCATTCCGGGCGCAACCGCATCGTGCGGCGCATGATGGCTGCGGTGGGGCATCCGGTGACCGAGCTCGTGCGGCGCCAGTTCGGCCCGCTGCACCTGGGAACGCTCCCTGCGGGCAAGGCCAGGGAGCTGACTAAAATCGAACGTGGCGCACTGCTGACTCTGGCGCGCCAGGATTCCCAGGCATCGCCGGGCCCCGAAGAGCACAGCATGCAGGAGAACGAGTGAGCGATTCCACAGGGACGCGCGCGACGAAGGTCGCGTCGCGGCTTTCGGGCACCGTGCGGGTCGTCGGTGCGGGGCTGCTCGGCTCCAGCATCGGGCACGCCCTGCGGGCGAAGGGCATCGACGTCGCCCTGGCGGATGCCTCGCCGGCCCAGCTGAGGCTCGCGATCGACTATGGCGCCGGGCGTGCGGCAGCGGCCGGTGACGACCCCGCGGTGGTCGTGGTGGCCGTACCGCCCGACGTCGTCGCCGATGTCATCGAGCAGGAGCTGCGCACGCATCCGGATGCTGTCGTCACCGACGTGGCGAGCGTCAAGCTCGAGCCGCTGCGTGAACTCGAGCGTCGAAGGGTCGATCTGACCCGGTACATCGGTTCGCATCCGCTCGCGGGTCGTGAGCGCGGTGGCGCGATCTCGGCACGCGCCGACCTGTTCATCGGCCGGCCGTGGGTGGTCTGCCGTGACGAGGAGACGCGCGCCGCCGACCTGTCGCTGGTTGAGGCGCTCGCCCTGGAGCTCGGTGCCACGCCGCTGGAGATGACGCCCGAAGAGCACGACCGTTCCGTCGCGCTCACCTCGCACGTACCGCAGGTGATCGCGAGCCTGCTCGCCGCGCGGCTGGCCGATGCCGAGGAGGGCGCGCTGCGCCTGACCGGTCAGGGCCTGCGCGACACCACCCGCATCGCGGCATCCGCTCCGGAGCTGTGGGTGCAGATCCTCGGGGCGAACGCGGCGCCGGTGGTCGAGATCCTGGAGGCCTTCGCCGACGACCTGCGTGAGGTTGCGGGCGCGCTGCGCGCACCGGATGCCGCGGGTGCCCGCCGTACGCTCGCAGACGCGATCCGGCACGGCAACGACGGCGTTGAGCGGCTGCCGGGCAAGCACGGCCAGAACCGCCGTTTCGAGACTCTTGTCGTGATGGTCGACGACACCGCCGGCCAGCTTGGTCGCCTGTTCGGCGAGCTCGGTGAACTGGGCGTGAACGTGGAAGATCTGCGTCTCGAGCACTCGCCGGGCGCACAGTTCGGTCTCGCGGAGATCAGCGTGGAGCCGGCGGCCCTGCGCGGCGCGATCGAAGGACTGGAAGAACGTGGATGGCGGATTGCGGGGAACACGAATGACTGACCCTTCGACAGGCTCAGGGACCCATTCGACAAGCTCAGGGACCCATTCGACAGGCTCAGGGACCCCCTCGACAAGCTCAGGGACCCAGAGCGTCGACTTCATCGCGATCGACGGCCCGGCCGGCTCCGGCAAGTCGAGCGTGTCGAAGGCGATCGCCCGGCGACTGGGGGCCGGCTACCTCGACACCGGCGCCGCGTACCGTGCGCTGGCATGGCACGTGCTCGAGCGCGGTGCGGACACCGCGGATGCCGATGCCGTGCGCTCTGCGGCATCCGTCTTCCCCCTGCGTCAAGCACTCGACCCCGACGACCGGCGCGTGTTCGTCGGTGACGTCGAGGTGACCGACGCGATCCGTGAACCGCGGGTCTCGGCCGCGGTGAGCGGCGTCGCCCGCGTGCCCGAGGTGCGCGTGCAGGTCAACGAGCTGTTCCGTCGCGTCGTCGCCGAGGCACCCTACCCGGCCGTCATCGTCGAAGGGCGTGACATCACCACCGTGGTCGCCCCGGATTCGCCCGTGCGCATTCTGCTGACCGCGGCCCCCGAGGTGCGCGCTGCGCGCCGTGCCGGCGAACTCGCCGGCGAGAACGCCGCTGCCGTGGCTGAGGCGCTGCACAAGCGCGACGCCAGCGACAGCGCCGTGGTCGACTTTCTCACCGCCGCACCCGGCGTTGACGTGGTCGACTCGACCGAACTGGACTTCCCCCAGACCATCGACGCCGTGCTCACGGTGATCGAGCGACGTCGTGGGGCGGAAAGAGGAGCACACAATGGCTGACGACGAGTACGAAGGCGCGCCCGACCAGCTCGCCGAGCGGATGGCGGAGCTCGACGAGTCTCTCGCCGAGCAGAAGGCCGAGGTCATGCGCGCCTCGCTGGCCGATTACGAGCTCGACGAGGAGGACGCCGATCTTCTCGATGGCGTCACTCTCGGTGAAGACGGCATCGAGTACCTTCCGGCCCTGCCGGTCGTCGCGATCGTGGGGCGACCGAACGTCGGCAAGTCGGCGCTCGTGAACCGTATCCTCGGGCGCCGCGAGGCCGTCGTCGAGGACACGCCCGGTGTCACCCGCGACCGTGTCACGTACAAGGCCGAGTGGAACGACCGGCGGTTCTCGCTGGTCGACACCGGCGGCTGGGAGCCGGATGCCAAGGGCATCGACCGCTCTGTGGCAGCCCAGGCCGAGGTCGCGATCGACCTGGCTGACTTGGTGTTGTTCGTCGTGGATGCGATGGTCGGGGCGACCTCGACCGACGAGCACGTCGTGCGTCTGCTGCGCAAGAGCGGCAAGTCGGTGTTCCTCGTCGCGAACAAGATTGACGACGCCCGCCAGGAGCCCGAAGCGGCGCCGCTGTGGAACCTGGGGCTCGGCGAGCCATACCCGGTCTCGGCGATCCACGGTCGCGGTGTCGCCGACCTGCTCGATGCCGTGATGGAGAAGCTGCCCGAGGTGTCGGCGGTCGCCGGTCACGAGATCGGTGGTCCGCGTCGCGTGGCGATCCTCGGGCGTCCGAATGTCGGCAAGTCCTCGCTGCTGAACAAGGCGGCGGGGGAGGAGCGCGTGGTCGTCAACGACCTCGCCGGCACCACGCGTGACCCGGTGGACGAGATCGTCGAGCTCGGCGGCAAGCTGTGGCGGTTCGTCGACACCGCCGGCATCCGTCGCCGGGTGCACCTGCAGCACGGCGCCGACTTCTATGCCTCGTTGCGCACCTCCGCCGCGCTCGAGAAGGCGGAGGTCGCGGTCGTCGTCATCGACGTGAGCCAGTCGATCAGCGTGCAGGACCTCAACATCATCGACATGGTGCTCGAGTCGGGGCGCGCCCTGGTGCTGGCGTTCAACAAGTGGGACGTGCTGAACACCCCCGAGTACGAGAACCAGGATCGTCGCCGCTACCTCGAGCGCGAGATCGAACAGGATCTCGCGCACGTGGCGTGGGCGCCCCGGGTGAACATCTCGGCGAAGACGGGTCGTCACCTCGACAAGCTCGTGCCGGCGCTGGAGACGGCGCTGGAGAACTGGGACCGTCGCATCCCGACCGGCAAGTTCAACGCGTTCCTCACCGAACTCGTCGCCGCCCACCCGCACCCGCTGCGTGGTGGCAAGCAGCCGCGCATCCTGTTCGGTACGCAGGCGTCGACGCGTCCGCCGACATTCGTGCTCTTCACGACCGGGTTCCTCGACCCCGGCTACCGCCGATTCATCCAGCGCCGCCTGCGCGAGCTGTACGACTTCGAGGGCACCCCGATCGTGATCAACATGCGGGTCAGGGAGCGGCGCCAGCGGTAGCAGGTCGGTCGCCGGCTGAGCGATAATTGCCTGTGGATGCCGTAACACCGCGGCATCCGCAGCGCATGCCCACAAGGCCAGCCGAAAGAGACCGCGATGACGCACACCCTGCCCCTGCCTGAATTCACTCACGAACGGGTGGAGGTGACCACGGGGCGACGAAGCGGACTCTTCATCGCTGTGGCGCTGCACTCGTCGGTTCTCGGCTCCGCCCTCGGCGGCGCCCGCCTGTGGACGTATCCGCACTGGAGCGACGCGCTCGGTGATGCGCTGCGCCTGTCGGCGGCGATGACGCTGAAGAACGCTGCGGCGGGTCTGGATGCCGGTGGCGGCAAGTCGGTCATCGGGCTCAAGCCCGGTGAGACGCTGGATGCCGACCGTCGCCGGGCGGCGTTCCTCGACCTCGGCGACGCGGTGGAGCTGATGGGCGGTCTGTACCGCACCGCAGAGGATGTCGGCTCGACGACCGAGGACATGCTGACCGTCAGCGAGCAGACCGCGCACGTCGTGGGTCTGCCCTCGACCGTCGGCGGTTCGGGGGAGCCTGCCGGACCCACGAGCCTGGGTGTGTACGCGTCGCTGCGTGCCGTGCTCGAGCGTGTGGCCGGTTCGGCGGATCCCGCCGGACGACGGATCACCGTGTCGGGCCTTGGTCAGGTGGGTGGTCGTCTGGCGCAGCGGCTCGCTGAGGAGGGCGCGCAGCTGACCGTCACCGACATCAACCCGGCGCGTGGCGAGTTCGCGGCGTCGATCGGTGCGACGTGGGCTGAGCCCGGCACCGAGCACCTGCTGCCCGCCGACGTGTTCGTGCCCGCCGGGATCGGCGGCACGCTGACCGATGAGGTCATCGATTCGCTTGACGTCGCGGCCGTGTGCGGCCCGGCGAACAACCCGCTGGCAGAGCGTGCGGGTGCTGAGCGCCTGGCTGGTCGCGGCATCCTCTACGCGCCGGACTTCGTGGTGAACGCGGGTGGCGTGATCTACCTCGACCTCGAGGCGAAGCAGATCGGCACCAGCGAGGAGATCATGGCGCGTGTGGCCGGTATCGGCGACACGGTCGGTCGCATCCTCGACGACGCGGCGGAGCGGGGGATCACCCCGATCGCCGCGGCCGAGGAGCTTGCAGCGTCGCGTCTGGCTGCCGGGGCTTCGGTCTCGGCTCGCTGATCGGGGCGGATCAGCCTCAGCTGTGACAGGCTGGGGAGGTGACGATCGTTCCTCCCCAGCCTGGCGAACCGCGACGGCCTGACGGGCCGCGCGACAGCGGCGACGCCTGGGTGGTCGCCGATTCGGGGGAGCGGTACTGGGGGCGCTACGGCGCCGCCGGGCTGCTCGCCTATGACCCCGAGCGTGGTGTGCTGCTGCAGCACCGGGTGTCGTGGAGTCACTTCGGGGGCACGTGGGCGTTGCCTGGCGGTGCACTGCACGAGGGCGAGTCGGCGCTGGACGGTGCACTGCGCGAGGCGCAGGAGGAAGCCGGAATCCCGGAGGGCGCTGTACGGGCGCGGTTCGCGAGCGTGCATGACATCGGGATCTGGTCGTACACGACGGTCGTCGCCGATGTTCTCGAACCGTTCGAGCCGGTGATCAGCGATCCCGAGAGCGTGGCGCTGGAGTGGGTTCCCGTGGCGGAGGTCGATGATCGGCCGCTGCATCCGGGGTTCGCGGAGGCGTGGAAGACGTTGCGAGATCTGCTGGACGTGCGGCCGGTGGTCGTGGTGGATGCCGCGAATGTCGTCGGCTCGAAGCCGGACGGGTGGTGGAAAGACCGCGCGGGGGCCGCGGCGCGGTTGCGTGCGCGGGTCGAGGCGTGGGCGCGGGCCGGAGTGCCGGCGGCGGCGCTGGGGCTCGGATGCGAGCGCTGGTACCCGCCGGTGTCGTTCGTCGTGGAGGGCGCAGCCAAAGGCGTTCACGATGAGGTCTCGGGTGAGGAGTTGTCGGCCGCATCTGCGGGGATGCCCGTGGGGCCGGTCGGTTCGGCGCATATCGCGCGGGTGACGACGGTGCGCGCGCCCGGACATGGCGACGATGGGATCGTGGTCGAGGTGCAGCGGCTGCTGGATGCCGAGTATCGCGTCACTCTCGTGACCAGCGACCGTGGGCTGCGCGAGCGCGCCGAGCGCATCGGTGCCCACGTGGACTCCGCCGCCTGGCTGCTGAACCAGCTGCCCGCCCCGCGCTGATCAGGTCCCTGAGCGAGGAGCGCTGTTTCGGTCCCTGAGCGAGGAAGCCGCAGGCGCCCGAGACGAAGGGCGCTCACCCCGGTCCCTGAGCGAGGAGCGCAGCGACGAGACGAAGGGCGCTGAGTTCGGTCCCTGAGCGAGGACGCCGCAGGCGCCCGAGACGAAGGGCGCCCCAGCCCCCTACTCGTCTCTTCCCCGAAGCTTGTCGATCTCGCGACGCTCCCTCTTGGTCGGCCGGCCCGCGCCGCGGTCACGAACCGCGAGCATCGCCGTGGGCTCGCGCGGGGGAGTGCGGTCCTCATATGCCGTGGCCGCAATGGGCGCGCCGACGCGCTTGGAGAGCGTCTGTCGAACGGTGAGGATCCGGTCGAACCCGGCGATGCGCACCCGCACCTCGTCGCCGGGCTTGACGGTCTGCGCGGCCTTCGTGCGATCGCCGTTCACTCGTACATGTCCTGCGCGGCATGCTGTCGTCGCGGCAGAACGGGTCTTGTAGATGCGGATGGCCCAGAGCCAGCTGTCGATCCGAACGGGGCGGATGGTGTCGGTCATCGTTCCTCCTTGCGGCGGAGTGTGCGGATGAGGCCCGCGATGATGAGTCCCTGACCGAGCGTGTAGGTCAGCATGACGGCCGGGCTTGTCCAGGCGGGCATCGGATCGGGGAGGAAAAGCCGGAATGCGAGGATCGTGTCGCTCGCCAAGAAGAACGCGCCGCCGATGGCGACGAGGCGGTGGCAGCGTGAGGAAGTCGCTGCTGTGCCAGCCAGCACGACGCCGTACAGTGCGACCCCGATGATCAGTGGGCCGAGGTGCGGGCCGAGAATGATGAGCATCCCGACCCACCAGACGGCGTAGATGGCGGCCCACCCGGGCAGGCGCCGGATGCTGGCGAAGCGCGTGAACAGAACGATGTAGGCGATGTGGGCGATACCGAAGAACAGCAACATCAACGGCAGTTCAGGGGCCGAGGGGAACAGCGCGCCAGCGCCGTCGCCGAGCCACGAGAACAGCAGCGCGCTCAAGATGAGCGCGACGGCCGCGCGGGGACGCAGACGCGGTGCGGCGACGAGCACGGGTAACGCAAGAAGCGGCATCAGCGTGAGCTTGGTCGGCTGCGCGGCGGGGCTGTCCATCGCCAGCGAGGCGACGTGGATGACGGAGAGGGCGACGTAGGGCAACCACGTGAGAGCAAGAGTGGTGCTGCGTGGCATCCATTCATCGTATTTCGGATGCCGCGGAGATCGCCCGCTTCAGGGCGTGGCGCGGCTGACGAGCACACGTCCGCGGGTGAGGGGCGCGATCTGTTGGAAGCCTTCGTTGAGGAACGTCGGGAGGGCGCCATGGAAGAGGTCGTTCGACGGGACGCGCCCGTGTGAGGTGTCGACCGGATAGCCCTCGATGATGCGGGCGCCGGAATCGTGGGCATATTCGATTGCCGATCGCAGGAGGGCGGAGGTGAGACCTTGCCCGCGGTGCTCGCGGCGCACGACGAAACACGTGACGGCCCAGACGGTGGGGTCGTCAAGCGGCTCGTGCGTCGCTGCCGCGATCGCCTTCGTATTCGGGATGCGAAGCTGCGCAGTGCGGGGGCCGATGCGGATCCAGCCTGCTGCCTCTCCATCGACGTATGCCACGAGCCCTGGTGGGGGGCCAGCGTCGATCTCGTCGTGGAACAGGGCGGTACGGTCATCGACCGTCGTGGTGTTCCAGTCTTTGTTGCGCAGAATGGGCCAGACGCACTGGCAGCTACGGCCGTCGCCGCCTCCGGTGAGCGAGTGCTGCACGTCGTCCCAGCGGGCCCGGGTGGCGCGTTCGGTGGTGATCGTGACCATGGGCGGCACGCTAGGCGAGGTCTCCGACATCGGCAACGGATGGTGCGCGCCACGCCCGGCCGCCCCGGTTCGCGACGCCCGTTCTCGTCGGCTAGGATGGGGGAGTTGCCCGCGCGAAAGCGCGGTCGTCCACGGGCTGTGGCGCAGCTTGGTAGCGCACTTGACTGGGGGTCAAGTGCGGGAGCGGCTGTTTCAGCCTGAAAAGTGAACAACGGGATGTGGCGCAGCTTGGTAGCGCACCTGACTGGGGGTCAGGGGGTCGCAGGTTCAAATCCTGTCATCCCGACAGAAAAGCCCAGGTGAGAGCCTATTTCTCACCTGGGCTTCGTCGTTCCCGTCCGAGGGTTTATGGGGACCTTCGAGAACTGAGGTGCATTGCGTCGCAACGTCCATGAGTGGGTGCGGTGCCAAGCGCCGGGACACAGCCGGGACACCGGCGCCCCGTTCGACGCTCGTGACAGAGATCAGCGGTGCGGCGAGGGTCGCGTCCCGCCGGAGGTTCGGGAGGGCGTCTGCCGCTGTTCTTGTGCCTCGAGGAATGCGTTCGCCTGCTCGGCGGCGGAGACGAGGTGGCGGGTGTCGGGGTGCAGGTAGCCACGGGTGGTCTCGATGGACTTGTGCCCGAGGATGCGTTGCAGCACGTGCAGCGGGATGCCTGCGTCGGCCATCCAGGTCGCGCCTGTGTGGCGGAGCCCGTGCCGAGTCAGTGAGGGCAGTCCGAGACCGGTGACGAGGTCGTCCCATTTGGTCGCGTCGCGCACGGTCGCTGTGGTCAGGACGCCGCCTCTGGGGCCGCGCAGCAGCCGCTCGTCGGGCTCGCGGTCCGCCGTCAGACGCTCCAACACCGGCTTGAGCGCGTTCAGGATCGGGACCGGGCGCGCCGCTCGCCCTTTGGTCTGCTTAGTGACCAGGCCGCCGGATCCGGGGTAGGTCTGCCGTTCGATGGTCACGATGTTCGTCTCCGAGTTGACGTCGCCCACGCGGAGCCCTGCGATCTCGGAACCTCGGGAGGCGAGGAGCGCGCTGAGCATGACGAAGTCCGAGTAGCTCTGGTGCACCTGGCCGCACGCTTCGGCGAGCCGGTTCAGTGTGGCCAGATCCGGCAGGGCGTGAGCGCGCGGCGAGGTCTGTTCGACGGGGATGATGAGAGCGGACTTGCCGAGGCTTCGCCGGGACCTATTGCGGGCCGGGTTGCTGGCGAGCACGTCGTCGCGTACGGCCTCGTCGAGCACGCGCACGAGCGGTGCGATGCTGTTTTTGATCGTCGAGGCGGAGTGCACCTTCTCCCAGTCGTCGATGGTGCGGTCGATCATTCCGGCGGTGATCTGTGAGAGCGGTAGGTGTCCGAGCGCGGGGAGTACGCGTAGACGCAGGCCGACCTTGTAGCCGTCGGCGGTGGAGGTCGGGTCGAGGCCGCGCGTCCACCGGTCTCCGATGGTCGCGAGGTAGTCCGCGAAGGTGATGCGGCGGTCGATGCCGATCTCGGAGGACTTCAGCAGATCGTTGAAGAATGCCTCGGCGGCTTCCTCGTCGGGTACGACGAGTGCGCGCACGACGCGCCGTCGGGTCTGCGGGTCGATCCAGCGTGCTCGCGCTCGGATGCCGGAGGGACGGTGTTCGAGGTCTGTGGTGACCTTCACCCCGAACGGAGGGACCGCCGGGGCGCTCTCAGACGTGCTCATCGGCGGAGAGCGACGCGAGCCACGCCTCGACAGCGTCGAGGCGGTATCGGGTGATCCCGCCCATCCGCAGGAACGGTGGCCCTTTCTTGTCGGTGCGCCACCGCGACAAGGTCGCCTCCGAGACCTTCAGATAGGCGGCGACCTCGCGGCTGTCGAGCAGCGGCGACACCAATGGCGTCTCAGCGCCTCTCTCGCTCATGGCCGGTCGCTCCAGTCCGTGTTCGCGATCTCGCGGATCGTCGCGTCCTGCTCCTGCTGTCGGGCGCGGATCTGCTCCTCTACGAAGGCGAGGAAGTCCTCGGTGCGCCCGGTCACGAGCTGCTCGGTGGTGTCGGGCTCCGCCCAGTGCTCGGCTTCACCACCGGGCCACGGGGTGACGCGGGTGGGCCGGTCGCGGTCCAGCCGGGTGCCGGAGATGGTCACCCAGTCGCGCAGGCGTTCCCGGGCGATGGCGAAGTCGTGGTGCCAGGCGAGCGCCTGGTTGCCCTTGGCTTGCGGGTCGAAGCAGAACAACCAGTGCTGGCGGAGAGCGGAGAACTCCCAGAGCAGCTCGGGGTGGCGGTGCCACATGGGCGGGATGATCTGGGCGGGCAGGCCGTACTCGTGCCGGAGCCAGTCGACCCACGCGTTGAGCTCGAGCAACTCATGCTCGAGGTCTTCCGGGGGCAGGGTTCGCCAGTTGATCGGCCGGGGCACCTCGCCGAGGACGTCGTTGATGTGCTGGGCGTACTGCTGCTCGACGATCCGGCGCACCTCGTCGCCGGGGTCGTCTGGGAGCGGAGCCTCCGGGTCAGTCACGTCAGGCATGTCGATCCTTTACGTCCACAGGGCGGAAACAGGAAGGGTGCCGCCGGCGGGTGGCTGCGGGGCCGCCGGCGGCACCCGGCTCATCGGGCGACCGCTGCGCGGTCGGCCTGGACGGTGCCGCTGGTGGCGGTCGTCTCGGGCTGGAGTGCCTGCTCGCGCTGTGCGAGCGCGACCGCGGCCGGGTCTCGTTCCCCGGCCGCTCGCTCCGGCGCCTCGCGGTCCGCGCCGGCGCGCTCCTGGCGGGAGCGGTCGACGGTGTAGGTGGTGCGGTTGTTGTCGTGGCCGATGCGGGAGGCGATGAACTGCTCGCGCTGCTCGCCCTGGTACTCGTGGACGTTGCTGCGGCCTTCGGCGACGAAGTTGTCGCCCTTCTGAAACTTCTCGTGCGCGCGCTCGGCGGCCTTGTCGAACATGACGAGGTTGGTGAACTCGCTCTCCAGCTGCGTGAAAGAGCCGTCCTCGTTGCGCTGGAACTGCTCGATGCCGACGCGGGCATAGAAGCGGTGCCCGCCGTTGCTGGTCTCGGCCAGCTGCGGGTCGGTGGCGATGAACCCCGACAGGGCCTCGCGGGTGGGAATGGCCATGAACCCTCCTTCAGGGTCTTGATCGGTTCGCCCGCTGCTGCGGGGTCACAGGTCAGGTACGGCCGGCGACCAGCAGGTCACGCGCCTGGCCGCAGGAGGCGTTCGACGTGGGCGCGGTCCTCGCGCAGCTGGGCGGCGTCGGCTCGCTTCGGCCAGGGACGCAGGGTGGTGATGATCGGGCGGGCGGTGCGGAGCATGACGACGCCGGTGCCGAACGGCAGAGTGCGCAGCACGTCCGGTGGGAGGATCGGGACCCGCCGCACTGAGCGCTGGGTCGAGTGCGAGCCGTAGGCGTCGGTGGTGACGCTGTCGGTCGTCTCGTCGCGGTCCCCGATGAGCGTGGACAGGTCCTGCAGGTCGCGGCTGTTGGATGCACCGCCGAGGATGACCTTCACGATGGAGGCGTCCCAGATCGCGTTGGCGTTGTTCTCGCCCCACTTCTCCCGCGCCTGCGCGAGCGATTGGAGCACGGGCAAGGTGGTGATGCCGGTGCCGCCGCCTTCGGCCATCAGCGTGGGAAGCGACGGCAACGGCGAGAGGTTCCCGATCTCGTCCAAGGCGAGCAGCAACGGCGGGTCCATCCGCGCGCCCGGTGACCGTGCCGCGATCTTCCGCGCTGCCTCGACGAGGTCCTCGATGAACGCCGCCACGAGCGCCGCCGATGCCCCGGCCCCCGCACCCGTGGCAAGCAGGTAGAGGGTGCCGCCGTCGCGCAGGAACGACTCCGGATCGAACTCCTCACCGACCGCCGGAGACACGGCGTCGAGTACCCGCGGGTCCGCGAGCGCCGCCAGGGCGAGGGACACGCCCTGCCAGATCGAGTCGCGCGTGCGGGGATCGGCTTGCACCATCGCGTCAAGCGAGTCCGCCCACCCGTCGGCCGCACCGGGATGGGTGGACAGGATGCGGACGGCGTCACCGGCGAGGGTCGGGTTCAGCGCCCACTGGTACAGAGTGCTTGCGTCGCGGCCGTCGAGCGCAGCCGCGTGGAGCAGCGCCTGGATGGCGGCAGTGGTCTTGCCTTCCCAGAACCCGGCGTCCTGCACCCCACCAAACCCCGTGGCCGTCGCGAGCCCCTTGGCACGGATCATCGCGGTGAGGGGGTCCTGGCAGCCACGCACCGGCGACCATCGCATCCCCGCGGACAGGCCGGGAGCGAGCTGCTGCGGATCGAACACCGCGACGGGCCCCTTGCGTTCCCGGGCGCGGAGGGTCGCGGTGAGGTTGTCGGGCCGGGTGGAAGTGGTGATCACCGCGCCGGGCGCGTCGAGCACGCTGTTGATGACGACGTGCAGGCCCTTGCCGGAGCGGGGCGGCCCGATCAGAAGGATGCTGTCCTCGACAGTCGCCCACACCTGCCCGCCCTTGCTCGTCCCGAGCAGGTAGCCCACATCGCCCGGCTCGGGCTTCCCGGTCAGGGACGGGCGGAGCGTGCCGGCCCGCTTGACGAGCGCTTTCGGGGACGCGACGCGGGCGACCTCGGCGCCGCTGGCGGTGCCGGCAAGGTGGTGCGGGTTCGTCGCGGCGCGTGCGCGGCTGATCGCCCGCCACACGAATACCCCCGCGGCCGCGAGGATCCCCAGCAGCAGGACCACAACCGTCCAGTACGCGAACGGGTTCAGCCCCGCAGCTCCCAGCGCGGTGCCGGGGTCGGCGGGCCTCGCGAGCACGCCGAGCCCGTCGGTGATGCCGGCAGTCGGTTGCGGGTGGCCGGTGAGGAACGCGGCGATACTGCCGGCCAGACCGAGCACGCCGCCGAAGGCGACGACGGCGACCAGGCCGCCGAGTGCGATGTTCAAGAAGGCGTCATTCGCGGGCCGGGGGTGAGCGGAGGGCATGGGCAGGTCCTTCCTGAGCTCGCCGCGTGTCGGCGAGCTCAGGAGGCAGGTGCGGAGTTCAGTCGATGCGGCGCACCGTGGTGGTCCCGGAGATCCGGCCCAGCAGGATCAGCTCCCCGGTCACAGTCGCGTGTTCGGCACGGTCCAGCAGCGCCCGGGCGGTGCCGTTGCCTGCGGCGGAGGTATGGCGCAGCACGAGCGCGATCGCGACGTCCTCACCGGGCACGAACCCGTCCGCGGTGAACTCCACCAGCTCCGGCCGCGGCCGCTCCGGAGACTCGTCGAGTGGTGCCGCGCCATCAGGGTCGGGAGTCAGAATGTCGGCGTAGACGCTGCCGTCGAGCTCGCGGACCTCGACCCGGGTCGGGCTGGCGAACCGGGCGATGAGTTCGGCGATCGCCGGCCCGAGCTCATCGCGGCGGGTCGGCGTCGACAGCAGCCGTTTGCCGTTCACGGTGAGCACGACGTGCTCCGCGGAAACGAACTCGGCGATGATCTGCGGGAGCACCGGCGGAGTGTGCCCGGGAGGGTTGAGCTGTCGTCGACGGCCGATCACTGGGCGTCTTCCGTGCCGTGCCCAGTTGCCCCGCTCGGAAAGCCGGTGGCGGACTTCTCTAGTGCTATCGATTCGTCGCGACGCTTCATACTCGTCAGGTGCGTTCTTCCACCAGGAGCTTGGGCGTTCCCTTCTCTCGGAAGGTGCAAGCCCCGGGCGCGCAGTCACTCTACGGTGATCGAACTCTTGAGAGATCTGCGTCGTCTGTCGATGGCGATGTCCGCCGTGTCTGCGAACTGTGTGAACTCGGGGTCTTGCGGGCTCGGATCACTACGCCGCCGCCTTCGAGCACCCGATGAGTGCATCAGTGGCGACATCGCGTGCTGTGAGTCAGTCGAATCTGTTTGATCACAGAAGCCACCTTTCGTGGGCTTGGCGTCTTATCTGGAGCGGTTTGATCGTCTAACTCCGCTCACGGAGACGATGATGTTGCTGAGGACGATGAGGACGATGCCGATCCACTCGTTCAGGGCGAGAACTTGGTGCAGGACCACCCATCCCGCGAGTGCCGCCCAAACCGGGTTGATGCTCGTGAAGGTGCCGAACATCGAGGCGGGGACGCGACGGAGAGCCGCGATGTCGGCGACGTAGGGCGCGATGGAAGACAACAGCCCGCAAACGGCAGCAAGCAGCAGCGCGAGCAGGGTGGGCGGGTGCACCAAGAACCAGACCACTGCTACCGGGATCCAGAGGCCGGCTGTGACGGCGCTCGCCACGGCGGTGCCCTGTAGACCGGGGAGGCGCTGGCCCACGCTGCGGTTCAAGAGAATGTAGGCACCCCATGCGGCGGCGGCAATGAGGGCGAGCACGATTCCGAGCATGTCGGTCGTCGGGCCTGGGTTGGTGAGCACGATGACTCCGACGCCTGCGAGCACTGCGCCCCCGATGTCGAGGATGCGGCGCGAGCTCGCGATAGCGACGGTGAGCGGTCCCAGGAACTCGAGCGTGACTGCAAGCCCCAACCCGATCCGCTCGATCGCCGCGTACAGGGTGAGGTTCATGACGCTGAATACGAGCGTGAGGCCGAGGATTGGGAGCCACTGGCTTGGGCTCAGCCCTCGGAAGCGTGGCCGCACGGCCGGTACAAGCACGGCCGCGGTGACGAGCTGCCGCACCGCGACCACCCCGACCGGACCGATGGCCGGGAAGGCGAGCGCCCCGAGCGCCGCGCCCACCTGGTTCGATGCCGAACTGCTCAGCATCATGGCGATGCCCGCGGCTCGCTGGCGCGGCCCCGCGCTCTCCGCCGAGAGGGCGGGAGTCTGCGGTCTCGCAGGGGATTGGGGGGTATTCACGCGGTCCACGTTAGGTATCAGGTGGACGGTTCGCCTAGTGCATGTATCGCTCGTGCCATACGCTCTGGTTATGGATTTGACGTTGCGAGAACTGCGGGTGTTCGTGACCTGCGCGACGGTCGGATCGTTCACCGACGCGGCCACCGATTTGCACGTCTCCCAAGCCGCCATCTCCCGTACCATCGCCTCACTCGAGCGGAGCGTGGGGAATCGACTGCTGCGACGGGTGCCCCGCGGCTGCGAGCTGACCAGCTTTGGCAGCGCGATTCTGCCGCAAGCGAGGCGGCTACTCGGCGAAGCGGAGCGGTTCGAGCAGTTCCTGCAGACCCGTCGCGGGCAGCTTCGGGTCGGGTACGCCTGGGCCGCGCTCGGCCGACACACAGCCCCGTTGCAGCGCGAGTGGGCACGCGAGCACGAGGCCATCGAACTCGAACTTGTGCGTCACAACTCCCCGACAGCAGGGCTGTCCGAAGGACTATGCGACGTGGCTATCGTGCGCCGCCCGATCGACGGGCACCGTTTCGATTCCGTCGTGGTCGGGCTGGAACGTCGCGTCGTCGCGTTCGCGGCGGATGATTCCCAGTGGGCCAGGCGGCGGCAGATCAGCATGGCCGAGATCGCCGAGCGCACCGTGGTCATTGACTCGCGGGTCGGAACGACGAGCGGAGAACTGTGGCAGGGTCACGAGCATCGGCCGCGGTTCATCGAGTCCGCTGACGTCGACAACTGGCTCGACGCGATCGCAGCCGGGCGCGGGGTGGGGACCACGGCAGCTGCGACCGCTGCACATCATGCACGGCCTGGCATCGTCTACCGGCCCGTGAAGGACGGCCCGCGTGTCCCAGTGCGGCTGGCATGGTGGAGCGACGATCGACCTCATGGGCTCACTGAACTCATCGACGCGGTAACACGCCTCTACGCCTCAGCGCCGGCCAGCTGAAGCGCACGATCGTCAGCTTCACCCACGGAGCGAGCCGAGCGACTATACGTCGCAAATCGTGAAGGAGGTCCTTGCAACGGATCGAGCTATCGATCTGCGCCGGATGCGCCTACCGTGACGACGACGAGCTTGCGTTCGTCGCACTCTTGTCCAGCGTCTACACGCGCCGGGACAGCACCTGGAGGCTCGCCATTTATCCGTAAACCGCTATCCAGGCTACGGGCGGCGATGCCCGACGCATCTGCGACCTGTTCGGCGTCGGCATCGAAGCCGCCATGCGCTGCGCAATCGCCCTCGGCCACCCCGCTTCGCGACGGAACACCCGCTGCGCGAACCCGCGCTCTCGACTGACGACGGTGCCGGTAGCTCATCTCCGCGCGAACGTTGCTAACGCGGCCGCGTATCGGTCTGGGTCCTTGCGGGTGGCTTCGGTCATCAGGAGCGTCGAGCCGCCGACAATGCGGGTGTGTTCGCCGCGACACGGGACGGTTATGACCTTCGATAGCCCCGCGCGCCACGCAGGGATCAGTGCGTCTATCGACTGACGCTCGGGCGACTCGGCGAGGGAACGGGGGTGATCGTCACGACGCGCGTGGAACCGCGCGTCGGACCACGCCCGATACTCCTCGGTGAATGCTGCATCGCCGAAATGTTCTCGCCAGGTCGGCCCCTGCAACCGGCGAATCAGCTCCGCCCGCTCCTTCGACCCGTCCACGGAGTGTGTCAGTTCCTCGAACATGGAGGGCTCGACCAGCACAGCAGCGTGACTTACGACGTCCTCCCAGACCTCCGGCCACGCCGCTTCCCAGGCATCACGATCATCCGGATCACCGGCTCGCGCAGGCGGGTCCACGAGCAAGGGGGGAAGGTCATCACCGGCCGGCAGCAGACCCCACGCCTCACGAATCCACAGCAACTCCAAGAGCCGATAGAAGTCGTTGTTGTCCCGCGTCAACTTTTTGGCAGGGTTTCTTCGATTTCGAAGTTGGGGATGGTCGGGCTGGCGAGCCCGGCGTGGACCTCGGCGGGCCGGTTCCACGCGATCGCTTCGTGCGGGCGGACGTGGTTGTAGTCGTGCCGGTATGCGTCGACCTGCTCGACCAGCGACAGCCCGTGATCGATCTCCTCGCGGAACAACCATTCGTATTTCAGCGTCCCGAATCCGCGTTCGCGTGACCCGTTCTGCCCGGGCGTGCGGGCCTTCGTACGCACGTGCTTGAGCTCCGGGTGGGTCGCGATGAACGCTTCGAACGTGAACGACCGGAACGGGCCGCCATTGTCAGTCACGAGCGTGACGACCGGGGTCACCTCACCGGTGTCGGGGTCGACGGGCGCGAAGTCGATCAACGGTGCACCGAGGAGCCGTTCGGTCTCGGCGAGGGCTTTCTCGACGGCTTCGATCGCGTCGTACTTGTTCGCGGTCGGGGACACGTGCGCGTCGAACTCGTACTTGGACCAGTAGTCCCGGCACGCCGCGATCCGCCATGTCCCACCGGTCGTGGTCTCGAACTCGCTGAAGTCGAACTGCCATACCTGGTTCGGCCCGGTCGGTTCCTTCGCGAACGTGGCCTTGCGGCGATCGGCGTGCTTGCGCCGCTCGGCCTGGTAATTGGCCTCGAGGATCAGGCCCTCCTCGCGCAGCAGCCGCAGCACGCTGGCTTGCGACACCCGGTGGCCGTCGTGGCGGACCATCGCCCACACCTTCCGGTGCCCCCACGCCGGATGCGCGGTCGCGTGCTTGACCGCCAGCTGCCTGGCCGCATCCCTGGCCGGCGCCGGCCACGGCCCCTTCGCCGGGTGCCCGACCCTTGCCCTGGCCTGCCGGCGCCGCCACGTCCGCTCGGGCATGTCGAACAGCTCGCAGAACCTCGCGGTCGACATGCCCGCCTCGGTGCGGATCACCTCGAGGTCCTCGAATTTCCCAAGCGGCCCTCGGCGGACTTCTTCCACACCCGGATCTCGACCGCCGCCTCACCGAGCGCCTGGGTCAGTTCCGCGACCTCGGCCTCGAGCTGCTCCTCACGCGAGGACGGCCCCGACCTCCCCGCCGCAAGAGCAGTCTTGCCGGCCTCGAGGAAGTCAGCCTTCCACCTCCCGATGGACTGCTCGGACACCTTCTCCCGCCGCGCGGCCTCAGCGATCGTGAGCTCCCCGGCAAGGACCGAGAGCACGATCCGCGACTTCTTCTCAGCCGGGATCGATGGGGGTCTACCCATGTTCAGATTCTCCGTTCAGGACTCAACTAACAGCCCTGCCACAAAGTCTGACGCGCGACATTGTCCACCGAGATGACCACGTCATGCGGCCACGGATTACCCTCCATCGGGGTGGTCGAACGCATCGCATCTCCCTTCCAACGCAGGTGAACCCCTCCAACCAGTATCGCCCTGGTCCGAGCCACGCCGACCGACACCATCGACGCGCCGAGGAGCACGTCACCCTCAAACGATGACGGCTCCAGTTCCCCGAACCCGCACGCTCGACGACCCTGAAACCGGTCGTGAGCACTCAGATTCCCTGGATTTCCGAACGGATTCCACGGAACCCGTTACCTTCATCAAGCATCCGAGACCGAGTATCGAAGGCCTGCAACTCAGCAGGGTGCAACTGATGTTGCACGACGTAGGAGGACTCCTTGATCCGCCACAGCCCCTGCCCGGTGCCCAGGGAGGGCAGCAGTTTCCGCTCTGTGCCGGTCAGCCCGAGCGCCTGCGCGGTGGCGCCGAGTTGGTCGGATTCTTGCCGGTAGATGATCCTGGTCTCCGCGTTCGCGAGCAGCGAGGACGCGAGTGCGCGCATCGCCGATCCCTGGTCTCCCACGTTCTCGAGGTCGCTGAGCTTGTGGAAGATGAGCAGGTTCGCGAGGCCGTAGTGCCGCGCGAGGCGCCAGTGGGCGTCCATGCGACGCAGCAGCGACGGGTGCGACATCAGCCGCCATGCTTCGTCATACACGACCCACCGTTGCCCACCGTTCGGGTCCAGCAGCGCGGACTCCATCCACGCCGACGAGCACGTCATCAGCACCGAGATCAGGGTGCTGTTCTCCACGACGCGGGACAGGTCCAGCGAGAGCATCGGCAGCGACGGGTCGAACCGGACCGTGGACGGGCCGTCGAACAGGCCCTGCAGGTCCCCGGCGACCAGACGCCGCAGCGCGTGCCCGACCAGCCGCCCGTCCTCGGCCAGCCGCCCGTCAGTGTCCTCGGCGCGGTCGGGGGCGAGGATGCGGTCGACCACCATCGGCAGGACCGGCACCGAGCTCTGCGAGACCGTGGCGCGCAGGGCGACATCGATCGCGGTGTGCTCCAACGGCGTCAACGACCGCTCCAGCACCGTTTCCGCGAGCGCTCCGATCAGATCCCGCCGGCGCGCGGCGACGGTGGTGGCCCACTCGTCGTCGGCGACCCCTCCCGGGCGGTAGCCCTCGTCCAGCGGATTCAGGCGGGCGCCGAGCCCGTGGCCGAGGATTATCGCCTTCCCGCCCACGGCCTGCGCGACTGGGGTGTGCTCGCCCTTCGGGTCACCGGGCACGTACACGCGGCGACCGAACGCGATCGACCGGGTGTAGAGCGACTTCGCCAGGCTGGACTTTCCGCTGCCGACGATCCCGGCCAACACCAGATTGGGGGCGGTGATGATGCCCCGCTGATAGAGCACCCACGGGTCGTAGACGAACGACCCGGAGCTGTAGAGGTCCTGGCCGACGAACACGCCGTTCGAGCCGAGCCCGCCCTCGGCGAGGAACGGGTACGCACCCTGCAACGCCGCGGACGTGTCCTGGTGGGCAGGGACCCGGAACCGTCGCGGTGAGCGCAGCGCCGCCGGCCCCGGCTCGCCGCCACGCGGCAGGTATGTGGTCGCGCGGGCCTCGGCCCGTTCCGCCTCGTATCGCGCCTTGGCTGCGGCGCGTGTGGTGGCCAGGTCCTGCGCGAGGACCTGACGTGCGGCCCGCTGCCGCTGCCGCCTGGCCTTCCGGTCGCCCTTGCCGGTCTCGACCAAGACCGTCGAGTACAGCTTCCTGCGTGTGTCGTCCGCGCCCATCGCGCACCCCGTTCCCTCGCCTGCGTTTTCCGGTGGTCAGGTGCGGGTCACAGGCCGCGGCCCAGCGGCAGGGCTGCGGCGACGAACGCCTGCGCCTGCTGCCCGACCAGCAGGCGGGTTTCGCAGGAGGCCTGGATCGCGGCCTGCTCGATCGCAGCGACCGCCGCGTCGAGCTCGTCGATGCTCGGGGCGGAGATGGCGATCAGCCCGGTGTAGCGCAGCACGCCGTGCCCGGCGGTGAGGTCCGCCTCCTGCTGCAGCACGTCGGCGTACTCGGCGGACTGCGAGGCGTCCTCGATCTGCCCGATCCGCTGCCGCTGGCTCTGGTCGCTGATGTACTCGGTCTTCTTCTTGCGGATATCGCGGGCGGCCTGGTCCGAGCGGACCGGGTCGTACAGCAGCGTCACCGCCCGACGGATGCCGCTGGAGAGCAGGATCGGGGCCAGGAATCCCGGGTAGACCTGGGAGCGAGGCCACTGCGACACCCAGAGCACCGCGTGGTGGGCGGAGTCTGAGCGCAGCCTTACCCAGGTCTCTTCGACCGCGACGGGCCCGGCGGTAGCGAGGTCGCGGCCGATGTCTCCTGCCCGGTCGAGGGTGGCGGCGATCTGCGGGTCGTAGGCGGTGCGGAGCATCACCGCGAGATCCCCTGGCGTGTACCAGTCGGAGGGCTTCAAGTCCGCGGCGCGCAGCGCGGTGGTGAGGGTGTGCATCTCCTGCCGCAGCACCTCGGCGGCGCCCTTGATCCCGCCACCGGCGGAACGGATCTGCCGGGAGGCGGCGCGCATGTCCAATGCGAGGGACAGGGTGGTGATGTGCCGTTCCCCGGCGGGCCCGGCGCGCTCGATCAGCTCGGCATAGGTCTTCGCGACCCACGACCCGTCGTCGCGGCCGTGCTCGGCCCACCACTGCGACAGACCGGACCCGGAGTCCGGGACGGTGCGCTCGAGGACCTGCACCCGGGCGATCCGCCCGGAGCGGCACACCGTGGACAGCACCCGACCCCAGCCGTGCACGCGCCGCTCCTGCTCACCGGGGTCCATCAGCACGAACGCGGAGTGGGTCACCTCCAGGATCGCGGTCAGGGTCTGCGCGTGCGGGTCGTGCACCATCACCGCCCCGGACTCGGGATCCTCGTACTGCCGCAGCGCGGCCGCGTCACCGGGCAGGGCGAGGGTGCCGGCGGGGCGGGGCCCCACGATCCGCCGCCGGTAGGCGGTCTGCCGGGCCGCCTTGCGCCAGACCCAGTGCCCGGTGATCGGCACCCACTCGATGAGCTTGCGCCCGCCGACTCCGACGACCGCGAGCGCCGCCATGGTCAGCCACACCGGGGCGGTGTAGAGAGCTGCGGGGCCGCCGGCGTACAGGGCGGCGATGAAGATGACCGCGCCGGTGGCGAGGGCGATCACCTGTGGCAGCGACAGGCCCAGGATGATGCCGCGGGTGGTGAGCCGGGAGAACTTCACCGGGCTCAGCTCGTAGTCGGTGGTGGCCATGACGCTCCTTCGGACGACGCATACGGTGTGGTCGTCTGCCAGGTACGCATCGCGCCCCTGGACGTGCGGAAGCGGCGACGCTCCGTGGCTTCGGTCAGGTCGCTACAGCTGACCGAGCCGGGTGCGCCGCCGCTTCCGGGGCGAGGCGAGTTCACCTCCTCTCGACGTGCCCGATGGGCGTTACCGCATGCCCGGATCCGTCGGGGGCGGCGCCGCTGGTGGTGGTGAGGTGCGTGGCTCCGCCTGCGCCTGCGGGGGCGGCGACGCCGGTTGCGACGGCGACGGCTGGGACGGCGAGGTCGGCCGGGGCTGGGAGCGTCGCTGGGACGGGTCGTTCGCCGGAGGCCGCCCACCCTGCGGGTCGTTCGCCGGCGGCGTGGCCGGCTGGGTGGAGGCCCCGATCTGCGACGGTGCGGGGCGCGGGGTGTCCTGACGCTGCTGCGCCCCGGTGGGAGGGGTGCTCTGGCCCTCCTGCGCCGCGGAGGCATGTCCTTCGGCGCTGCGGCCGACCGCGCCGCCGAGCTTGGGCCCGGCTTCCGCGGCGCCCTTGGCGATCTTCGCGCCGGCCACCGCGGCGATTCCGATCGGCCCGGCCGCGGCGCCTGCGCCAGCGCCTGCTGCGGCACCGCCACCGCCGGCAGCTGCACCACCGCCGGCAGCTGCACCACCGCCGGCAGCTGCACCCCCGCCCGCGGCCGCACCCCCGCCCCCGGCCGCGCCGGCACTGCCTCCACCCGCCGCACCGCCGGCACCCGCGCCTGCCCCCGCCGTCTGCCCGGCGGGGGCCGCCTGGCCGCCTCCGGGCGGAGGCGGCGGTCCGCCAGGCCCACCACTGCCCCCGGCGCCGCCGGGTCCGTCGTCGCCGGCGCCGTCGAGGACCTGCTTGGGAGCGGGTCCGTCGGGCTTGCCCGACATCGGCAGCGGCCGGTTCATGGACTGCTTCGCCTCTTGTTCGGCGGACATCACGTGGTACATGTCGAAGCCGACGAACGAGATGAACTTGTACATCATGTACGGGGCGAACGCGGCGACGAACATCAGCACGATCCCCGCGACCGGGTCGGCGATCGAGGCGAGGTCGAAGTCGATCGGCGCGTTGGTCTGGTTGATCGCAACGAGGAACACCACCGCGATAACGAGCTTGGAGAAGATCAGCGCGAGCACGAAGCTCGCCCACTTCCCGAACCACCCCCGGGTGGCATCCCAGGACCCGCCCGACAGGGCGATCGGGGCGAGCACGACACCGACGAGGATGAGCGCCTTGCGGATCAGCAGGCTGAACCACACGATTGCCGCGGCAGTGAGCGCGAGGAACGACAAGAAGATCGTGATGATCGCCCCGGCCCCGGGGGCGGTCAGGTTGATCGCGGTGAGCCCGGCGACCAGCAGCCCGATCTTCGCGCCCATCTCCTCCAACGTGGTGCCGGTGGCCTGGATGACCCCGATGGTGAGCTGGTCGACGACTTCCAGCAGCGTGGTGGTGAGGGTGAGCACCAGGAACGAGCCGAGCACGCTGCGTGCCAGCCCGAGGGCGGCGCGGGACAGCGCGGACGGGTCGCGGCGGATGAGGCCGGTGATCAGCTGCAGGCAGAAGAAGATCAGCATGATGAAGATCGCGATCCCGAACATCACGTTGTAGACGGTGATGTAGCCGGGTGCGGTCAGGTCGACCAGGGTGGTGGTGTCGAACAGCCACCACACGCCCTGGAACATCCAGGACGCAGCCTGCCCGACGGCCTGGGCGAGCCAGTCGAACGGGGCGCTGATCAGCGTCGCGGCGGTCTCGCCGGCGACGTCGCAGACGTTGCTGATGATGGGGACGTCACAGATCCCGTCCATACCGTTCCCCTCCTCTCATGAGTCGAAGGGGGCGGGTCAGGAGACGGTCTGGCCGACGTTCCAGAAGAAGTTGATCAGCGTGACCGCCGCGCCGGTGATGATCGCGGCACCGCAGGAGATCAGCACACCGAGCTTCCCGCGGGAGGCGAGGTGCGGGTTGGAGCTGTTGGCACCGAAGCCCCAGACCACGGCCGAGATGATCAGGGCGAGGACGGACAGGATGAGCCCGACGGTCATCACGGCGCCGACGATGGTGCGCAGCGCTGCGATGCCCGGCAGGCCGGAATCGTTGGGGTTGATGTCGATCTGCGCCGGCAGCACGGTCGCCGCCTGGGCGAGGGCGTCGAGGATGAGGGTCATGCGGGGCTCCTTCACGAATGTGTGAGCCCTGCCCGGTGCGGGGCTCATCGCGACAGGTGCGGACCCCGCGTTCCGGTTACAGACCCAGCCGCCGTGCCGCGGGCGCGGTACGCGAGACGCCTGCCCGCAGGCCGCTCGGGCCGGCGGAGTCCGGGTCGAGTTCTTCGGCGCGTGCGGCGAGCTGTTCGGTGAGCCGGGTCGCCCTGTGTGAGGCGTGCACGGCATCACGGGCCAGTGCCCGCGCCGTCGGTTCGCCGCCGCCCCGGAGCACGGCTCGTTCGTCGGCGAGGTCGCGTTCGTTCTCGTCGTGGAAGGTGCTGATGACCGCACGCAGCTCGGTGATGGAGAGGACGTCGCTGAACGGTTCGACCTCGACCCAGTTCTGCTGACGGGTCGACCAGACCTCCATCACCCAGGTGTACCCGTCGACGGAGCCCATGAAGTTCGCGTCGTCCCAGAACGTCAACCGTTGCCGCTCGGGGTACTCGAGCACGTTGCCGTAGGCGTTGTTGACGTAGGAGCGCCAGTGCGCATGCGGGTAGCCGGCAGTGATGCGTTCGGCCAGCTCTTCGGCCAGCGGATACGTGGTCAGCGGGAGAGGTTCGCCGATGTTCTCCTCGTCGATGAACGTCGCAGCGATCCCGATCATCTCGTCCGGCGTGGCCGCTGAGCCGGCGCCGCCCGGGACGGGCCGGTAGGTCTCATCCCGGCCGTCCCACTCCTCGACGCCCCACACGTATCCGGCATCGCCTGCCGCTGTGGTGATGCGCAGCAGGATCCGTTCGGGGAACACGATCGCCGCGCTGGGCGGCCAGTCCGGGTCGGTGTGGTAGATCCACGCCCCGCCGGGACGGTGCTCCTCTTCGAGGACCTGGAGGAGCTGATGACTGGTGAGCTGGGGCTGCGTATCGGCCATGGCGTCCTCAGAGAGTGGTGCCCACGCGCAGCAGGAAGTTCAGCCACGCCACACCGGCACCGGCGAGCGCGGCCGCGCCGATGGAGACGAACACACCGACCCGGCCGCGCGCGGCGGAGGTGGCGTTGCCGGTGGAGGACGACACCGCCCACACGATGGCGCAGATGATCAGCATCAGCACCGCGATGATGAGGGTGATCGTCAGCAGGGCGCCGACGATGCCGATCAGGGTCGAGCGGCCGCCGACGGCATCGAAGTCCGGGTACACATCCACAGCGGTTCCTCTCCGTCACAGCACGCTGGTCACCGCACAGGTGCGCACCCGGCCCCGGTGGTGGGGTCCTAGAAGGCGCAGCCTGGGCCGCCGCTGGTCGGGGCGTCGAGGCCTTCGACACCGTGGTCGGCCAGCCACGGGATCGCATCCACCGGGGAGGCGCCGGCGCCGCCGGGGTGCAGCTGGAAGTGCAGGTGCGGGCCGGTGGAGCGGCCGCTGGAGCCGACGTCGCCGATGTGCTGCCCGGCGATGACCCGGTCGCCGGCTTGGACGTGGATGCCGTGCGCCCACATGTGGATGTAGACGCTCGCGATGCGTTCGCCGTCGATGGTGTGTTCGATGGTGATCTGCCCGGACGTGCCTCCGACCATCCCGGCGTAGGTGACGACGCCGTCGGCGAGGGCGAAGATCGGTGTGCCGTCGGCGGCGGCCCAGTCGGTGCCGGCGTGGAAGCTCCGCTCGCCGGTGAACGGGTCGCTGCGCCATCCGAAGTCCGAGGTGTGCGTGTAGGTGCCGTTGGACAGCGGGAACACCAGTGCGGTGGTCTCCGGGATGTCCGCGTCGCCGGGAACCCCCGACCCGCCTCCGCTGCTCCCGCCGGTCGTGAGGGCTTGCAGGATCGTCCGGGCGGTGGGCTCGTAGTTGCGGTACCGGTCCGGGTAGGCCGAGACCTCGACCGCCTGGGCGGCCTCGCCCTTGTCCATCTGCTGCCACCCGGGGATATCCAGCAGCCCCCGCGGCGACGGATAGTTCGGGCCGTCCGGTCCGCCGTAGAACGCGCGCGCCTGGTAGCCGGTGTCCATCAGCTCGGCGACCGTGCCCCACCCGGATGCGGGGCGCATCTGGAACAGCCCGAGCGAGTCATGGTCTGACCCGTTGCCGTCATTGGGGTACTCGCCCGACTCGGGGTACGCGCCGGTGTTGGCGAGCTGCCGCAGCGTGGACTCGGTGAGGGCCGCCATCAGCGCGATGAGGATCCCGTCGCGACCGACTCCGGGCGTGCGGGCGCCGGTCTCGATGATCGTGGCCGCGTGGGTGAGCTGCTGCCGGTTCAGGGTGAACGTCGCCCCGTCCGCGGTGGAGACCTCCAGCTCGTCGGGGACGGGTCCGAGCACGACGCCGCTGGCGATGCACATCGCCTGGTTCGTCACCGCCGGGTTGACCAGCACCCCCACGCCGACCAGGGCAAGCATCGGTGCCAGCAGCACCCACGCCACGAGGGCGACCAGGGCCTTCTTCATCACGCCGCTCCCGGGTTCAGCGCAGCGGGTTGTCCAGCTGCGACAGGCGCAGCAGAACGCACCGGTCGGTGGCCGGCGGGCAGGACAGGAACATCGTTAACGCCACCGGATGCTCCGAGGTGACCTGCTCGTCGAACCAGACCCCGGTGCGGTGCCGGGTGCCTTCGACGGTATAGGCGACCAGACCGTCGGCGAGCTGTCCGTCGGCGGCGGCGACCGCTTCGTACCACTGGTCGGGGACGTAGAGCCGGTCGATGTCGATCCACTGCGCGGTGCGGTACTCCTGCAGGTCCCGCCACGTCGCATCCGACGGCAGGTAGCGGGACAGGTCGCTGATCAGTCCCGGCGTCTCCGCGCCGGACGGGTCCGCAGCCTCCAGCAGCACCGCCCGGTGATCGTCGGGGCTGAAGGTGGTGAACGTGTCCCACCCGAACAGTGCCTCCGTCACGGCCTCGGCGAACCGTTCCGGGCTCCTCGTCTCCGGCAGCGGCGCCAGCTCCGTGGCGCCGGGGGTCGGAGACGTCGGCGCCACGGTGCCCGGCGTCGACGATCCCGTCGGGTCAGCCGGTGCCGGGCGTGGGATGGGCGGTCCGGCGACCAGGCCGTAGATACCGACGCCGGTCAGCACGGCCAGGATGATGCCTGCGGCGGCGAGGGAGATGATCAGCCGAAGCCGGCGGGTCCGGTCCGGGCCGGTGCGGGCGGGGTCGGTCATGACGGGGTGCCTCCTGTCCGAGTCGTCTGGCACCTCACAGGTGCGCACCCGCGCAGGTCACTCCAACCGGCGCCCCAAGTCCTCACGCGCCTGCTCGGTTGCCAGAGCGTCCGCGTCGAGGACTGCGGAACGCTCCTGAAGGGCCTGATCGAGCGGGCTGGGCTCGGGCTGCCAGGCGATCCGGCCGTTCTCGCTCTGCGCGGTCATGACGAGCTGGACGACCTGGTCCAGCGATGCCGCGGCGATCGTCAGCCAACCCGACGCCTTGGCCGCCTGCTCCTGGCCCGCAGCTCGATCTCCATCATCGGTCGCCGCGAACGGGCTGTGCCGTTCGTGCCAGTCCGCCAACTGCCGAAGCGACTGCTGCACGCTCGTGAGCGCGGAGTGCATCGAGCCCAGCACCCGGTAGGTGTCATCCGGCACGGAGATGCGGCGGGTGGCGTAGGCCAGCCCGCGGGCGGCCTCGCCGAGCTCGTCGGCATCCTTGGCCGGGTCCTCAAACGTCGGCATCGACCGTCTCCTCCCGGGCCGTGCGCGCCGCGTCCAGGAATGCCGCGGACGCATCGATGTAGGTCTCCACGAGCTCCCACTGGTCCGCTTCGGCGTGGCGGCCGAAGTCGGACGGGTCAAACCGGTCCCACCAGCCGTGCTCGCGGCGCAGCAGATCGACGAGCTTGCGGATCTGATGCTTCTCCCGCAGCAGCGGGTCGGCATCCTTCCACCCCACCCGCTCCACGCCAGCGGCGCTCTCGCGCAACTGGGTGAGGCGGGCCAGAGCCAGCCCAGACTCTCTCGCGACCTCGGCAGGTCGCTCCAGCTTCTCCAAGGTCTGCAGCTCCTGCCGCGCCGACGCACGCACCGTGTCCGGTGCGTCGGAGTCGTCAGCGGCACGGCGGATGCCAGCGAGGTTCTGCGCGGTCTTGACAGCGAGGTAGCGGCCGTTGACCTTCCCATCGGTGTTCAGCTCAATCAGCGCCTCGGCTGCTTCCTGCCGCACGTACGGGTCCTCAGTGTCATCGGCGGCGATGCGGCGCAGCTCGTTGATCTGCTCGAGCATGGTCCGCGAGTCCCGCCCGGTGACCGCACGGGCCGCTTGCGTTCGGGCTTTGCCGCCGCCGGACGGGGGTGCCGATTCGGCACCCCCGTCCCGTGCCTCGCTGACGCGGGCGTCACGATCCGGGGACCCGAACCGGGTGGCCGCGTCGCGACGCTGCGCGTCCTCCGCGTAGAGGGCCTTCAGCTCCTCGTACAGCTCTGCCTGCTCCAGCGGTTTCAGGGCCTTCTGCAGGGTCTGCTCGTCGCGGATCGCGAGGACGTAGGAGAGCTTGTCGGACACATCCGGGACCACCCACACCGGGGTGACCCGCCAGCCCAGGCGCTCCATCGCCGCCAGGCGCCGGTTCCCGGTGATCAGCACCGCGTCCTCGGTGATCGCCGGCGGGTTGAGGATCCCGACGCGCTCCAGCGACCCGCACAGCTCGTCGAGGTCCTCGTCCGGGTCGCGCCGGTACTGCGAGCCGCGACGGATCTGATCGATCGCCTGCTCCAGCACCAGATGCCCGCGCGCCACCTCGGCTCACCGTCCTTCCCGAACGTCAGGTACGGGAGCCATCCGACGCACCACGTCGACCAGCGCCGTATCGGAGAGCAGGTCCGCGACGTCGTCGCCCAGCAGCACCCGCGCCAGCAGCCCGTACCGCCCGGCCCGGCGGCGCCCGGCGGGGATCCCGACGAGGAGGCGCACGAGCTCTGCCCACTCCTCCCGCCGGTACCCGAAGCGCACCGCGATGCTGAGGTCCTTCGAGACGATCTCCACCGCGGAACCGCCCGAGGACAGGGATGCGACGCGGTGGGCGATGTAGTCCACCGCTTGCTCGACCTGCCGGGCGGGCCACCCGGCGACGACGAGGAACACGCACACGGTGCGGATCACCGGGTCCGCGGAGCCGTCATCGTCCCGGCCGGCGCCGCCGACGAGCTCGGTGGCGTGCGGGTGGACGTCGTAGAAGAACTCCTCGTAGTGCCCCGCACGTACCGGCTCTTCGCTCGGGCGCTTGGAGGGGCGGCGGGCCTTGTCCTGGCTGGTCATGCCCCGGTCGGCGTGAGCTTCGGCGGCGATGCCGAGCGCGACCGCGCGGGTCACCACCGCCCACGGATCGTCGGCCTTCACCGTGGTGGACTGCCGCATGGCGATGAACGCCTCGTAGGCGGCATCGGCCGGGTCGCGGTGCCAGGCGCGGGCGACCGGGGTGTACTTCGCGGTGGCGTAGACCATGAGCTCGGCGGCCACCGAGCTGGTCGCCCACGCGTTGTGCGTGTTCAGGTCGATGAGGACCTGGCGCAGGCCCTCCGGGGTTGTGAAGTTCGGACTCGTCCGGTCTGGGACGGATGGATCGTGCATAGCGACTCCCTGTGCGGATCTGGGTGTAAGCGAGGTATGAACCCGCATCCGCGAGACACCCGCCGCGCCCTCACCGGTGGCACGTGCCTCCAGGCGGGGCGCTCGTTTCAGGCGTCACTGAGCCGCGCCGCGACGCACACGGTGCTGTCGCGCTGCACGGGGCCGCCGCAGTGTCGCGGCGGCGGGGTAGTCGGTCAGGTGGTGGATGCGGGGCCGGGCGTCGGGTGGCTGCCCGGGCAGGCAGAGGTCACCGGCTCACCCCCTGCCTGCCCAGCACGGGCTGCGCGGGGCTGGTCGATGCATCAGGGACGAGATCCGCCTTGCGGTGTGACAGCGCGCGGCGGATGCGGGCGGCGCCGTCGCGGGAGGCCTGGCGGACGAGCTCGTGGACGTCCTGGTTCACGTCCGCGGTCTTCTCCATCACGCGCGCGCCGGCGCGAGCGGCCATGTCGGTGGGACGCACCCACTCCACATGGGTCTCCGGGTGTCCGGCCGGTGCGGGCGTGCGTCCCACGCTCGGGTCGCCGTGGCGGGCGATCACGTGCGCGCCCTCCGTATCAGGGCGCTCCGTATCGGGCCGCTTGGTGTCGGCACGCTCCGTACCTGGGCGCTCTGTGTCGGTTGGGTTCCCGCTGCCTGCGGGATCAGAAAGTGCGGGGTCGGTCATGACGGGTCTCCTTCCGTGTCCTCGTCAGGTACGGCCAGCCACCGGCCGATCGTGGTCGGGTGTTTGCCCAGCTGCGCTGCGATCTGCCGTTGCGAGACCCCGTCGGCTGCGAGCCGTGCCGCCTGCTCTCGTGTCTCCCGATCGCCGCGCACTCGCTCCCGCCCCGCGGACACTGGGCGCGTCCGTTCGGCGCGCGGCGTGGCGCGCTCATCCTCACGAGCCGGCGGTGTCGCGTCGCTGCGTGTGGGGGCGGCGTTGCGGGTGAGCTCGACGGTGAGGTGGGTCATCGCCAGCAGCACCAGCGGCGGCACGGAGGCGACCAGTGCCGCGACCACCGCGGGCACGCGGGCGTCGGCGGCGACGATCGCGTGGGTGATGTTCGCCGCGACGGACACGCCGGCGCCGGAGGCCAGCAGCAGCCACGCGTAGCGGCGCGCGGCCGGTGCTTGGTTGCGCAGCGCGACGACGGAGATGGTGGCCTCCAGGATCACGCCGTCCACGATCAGCGGCCACACCCACGCCTGCCCGGCAGGGATGCCGGCCATGATCGCCAGGTCCTGCAGCGTGGTGAAGGACAGCCAGAACGCGCCCAGCGCGAGAACCAGGGTGCCGGTGACACTACTGGCGACCACCAGTCGCGGCACCCCGCTTCCGGGCCCGGCCACGCCTGCATCCGCCAGCTCGGCGGTGCGGGGCGGGGCGGGAGTGCTCATCGCCGCACGGCTCCCCGGATCGCACTGGACGATCGGCCCCCGTCATCGGCCGCGGGTGTGAGCTGGATGGTGCGCCACGCGGATCGGATGGTCGCCTCGATCTCCCGGGCACCCAGTCCGACGGCGAGCGCGGGCCGGTCGAGCAGATCGTGGATGCCCTGCTCGTCGAAGCCCTGCTCGGCCAGGCGGCACGATGCCCAGAACAGGCTGGCGTTCCGGTTGCCGTCGGCCGCGCCGAAGAGCCAGCGGGTCAGTTCTTCGCCGCCCCGTGACGCTGCGTCGCTTCGTGGTGTGGTGACGCGGGGGCGGATGGGGGTGAGCAGCTCGCGGATCCGGTCGCCGTCGACCGGGCGCGGTCTCGCGTTGAGCGTGAGGATGGTGTATCCCGTTCGTCGTCCCTGATCGATCACCGTCGAGGGTGGGGCGAGGACGTAGCCGCCGGTGCCGCGGAAGTCGACGTGCCGTGTGCCGCGGGACCATGTCTGTTGTGGCCGGTCGGGATCGGAGGGGAAGTACAGATGCGTGCCGCCGGACGGTGTGCGCACCGCGGCGAGCGCTCCGGGCACCATGCCCGCGCGGTGGAGGCGTTCGAGGGTGCGGTAGCCGTCGCCGCTGGCGTGCACGTCGATGTCGAGCACGTCCAGCCCGTGTCCCGTGGCGATGCCGATGTTAGCCTCGGGCCTCCAGGCCCACCATCCCCGGATACGGCGCGCGCCAGTGGTCGCGTCCCGGTATCCGCGCGTGGTCAGCGGCTGCTTGCCGCCCGGGACGCAGGGGAACACGTCCAGGCCGGCAGCCGCATACATCAGGGCGGCGTCCCGCAGGGTGCCATCGTGCGAACGCACGGCGCTCAGGGTCTCGTGCAGCCTCTCGATCACTGTTTGCCTCCTCCCGCAGCTCAGGCGACGAGCGCCGAACTGCAAGAGTCAGGTGCGCGTCATCAGCCGGTAACCCGGCGCCGCTAGGGTGGCCTCGATGCGGCGTGTTGCTGCCTCGAACACGCAGGTGCGGCTTCTACCGATCGGAACCTGGTCGAAAAGGTTCCGTCCAGCGATTGGTGTTGATATGCGCGCTTGAGCAACGAAGACGCGCGATTCGGACACGTCCTACGTCTGGTACGCCCGGGGGAGTGGACGATCCCGGCGCTGCCGATTGTGCTGAGCGCAGGTGGGGAGCTCGAGACCTTAAGCCAGATAGATTATGCCTGATATTTCTGGCTGACGATAGGGACGGGTCTCGTCAGCGTAGAGGTGTGCCTTCCTCTCCCGCGCCTTTGTCTTGGGAGGAGTACGCCAAGAACCTCGGAATTGAACTGCAGCGTCGCCGGATCGCGCTGGATGTCACGCAGGAGAACCTTGCCCACCGGGCCGGTCTCACGCGCACGCACTACCAGCAGCTCGAGCGCGGGTTCTGGAAGGCAGGGTCACCGGCCAACCCCTCGTTGAAGATGCTCGTGCGCTTAGCGCAGGCGCTCCAGCTCGAAGTTGCAGAACTGCTCCCGTCCGGACGTGATGTCGAGTGGCCGGACACGTAGCCGGGTCACCGGCCGGGTAGATCCGGGCGCAGTCCGCGCCGATGTGCCTCTAGGTCACCGGTGGCCTCGTGCCCGGTGAGCCGGTGACCGCGATCGCGCAGCAGGTCTGACAGCAGCGCTCCCCGCTCGAGACGTGAGGAGAGCGACGGGAGTGTGTCGTGGTTCCCGAGGTGGCGCCAGCCGAGCACTCCGTGCACGTCACCATCTGCGAGAACACGTTGCCGCTGCTGCACGGCCGCGGGTGTTCCTGGGGGAGCGTCGCCGGTCAGGCCGTCGTCGACCAACGTGCGCGCTTCGTGTGCGGTGTGCGCGGACACCTCGAACTCGACCGGAACGCGATAGGTCCACAGCTCTTTCGTTTCGGGTGGCTGGGTTTGCGCGGGTGAGGCGTCTACGGCCGGTGTGGTCGATCGAGCAGACCGAGCCGTCTCGTTCATCTCTGGTTCGGCTCTCTTGGCCTGCTGAGCTGGCGCCACACGGTGGTTGGACTGTGAAGAGGTCGCGTTCACGGTGTCGGTGTCGAGGAGGCGGCGCAGCCGCTGCTCGCGGGCCCCAGCGATCCGGGTGAAGTCTGCCTGCCACTGCGTGTGGTCCCAGGCGTAACGGGCTCCTTCGATCTCGCCCTCGTAGCCGGGTGCGATCGTGACCAGGTAGTCCTGGCGGCGCGGCTCCGCCGGCAACGGGTGTTTTTGGAGCAGTGCCGCGATGCCCTCGCGTAGCCGCTGGACCTCCTCGACGCGCTCGAGGAGGTAGGTGGGACGCCGCAGGTACATGGCGATATCCAGTGCCTGCTCGGTGAACTCGTCGAACGCCGCCCCGTAGGCGTTCTCATCCACCTCACCGTGCTCATCACGGAACGCATCCGGGTCCGGCTCCTCGGGGAAGATCTCGGCGAGCATGTCGAACACAGGAGTCTCCGCATAGGTGTCGGCGAACGCGTGCGGTTCTCGCAGCCGCAGGTCGGCGTGACTGTTCCCGTCGATGTGCTTCAGCCCGGCCTCGGGGAACCATCGATCCTCCAGCGGGGAGAAGACGTCGCCGAGGTCGCGCAGCGGTGCAGCGTCGGTCAACAAGCGGTCCGCTCGGGACAGCAGCGCGTGCAGCACCTGTGCCGCCTGCTCCCGCGTCGTCCCGGCGACCTCGAAGACGACCGGGATGGTGAACTTCTGCTCTGCGTCGGTCATGGTGTGCTCCTCGTCCTGCCGTGGGCGCTGAGGGTCAGGTAGGTCACAGCTCGCGTGCCGGCCCGGCGTCCGAGCGGGACGGCGCTGCCTTTCCCGCGGCGAGCTGCGAGGCACGGCGGGCGAGCGCGTAGGACAGGTCCCGCGCGTACTGCCCACCGGAACCTGTCAGATCGGCGACGGGCAGTTGGGTGATGGTCGCCCGCGGCATCGGGGTCTCGTCGGCGAGAGCCTCGAGCCACAGATCGACGTCCGCGGGTGTGTTCCACTGCTGGATCGGTGTGTGCTTGTCGATGAACTCGCGGCCGCCGGCGAAGGCTTCGGACTCTGCGAGCTCCTCGTAGAGCTGGGTCGCGACGCGGCGGGCGAGATCGGTGCTGCGGGAGCCGATGAGGATCGAGGGCTCGACGTCGGGGTCGTCGGACCACGTGATTAACCCGACCGTGACGACCTGTGGCCGCGTTCTCGCCGCGCGGTTGGCGAGGAGCTCCCGGGAGTCCAGGCCGTCGTGACCGGCGGCCCGCATCAGGTGGGAGATTTGCTCCAGTGCGGCGGACGGGTGCTGGGTGCGGTCGTAGTCCTGTAGCGCCTCGGCGATCTGGGCCAAGGAACGGGAGTCCACGTTGCCCACCGGCAGGGTTGCGGCCGTGCGCCCGAGCGGGCTCAGGCGGGACGGGCCCACGGCGAGTCGGACCGGCCGCCCGCTGAAGTCCTTGCCCTCGTACAACCCGTCGGGCAACTCGGGTGCCGCCTCGCTGGCGTGGCCGGCGAACAGCGGATCGGACTCGGGGTACTCCGGGTTCGGGATCTCCACGTACCGGTCCGTCGCCGCCAGAGTGATGCGCAGCTGCTGCACCTCCGCGTCGGTCAGCACGCGCAGCGTGCCCGGCTCCTGCGCCTCGGTCTCCACGAGAGCGCGGAGCACCTCGATCGTTGTCAGGTCTGCGAGGAACGTCTGCTGCGTGGACGCCGACGTGTTCAACCCCGGGTAGGAGTCCTCCTGATGCGACCAGCCGCGGATGCCTTCGCGTCCCTCGGGCGCGGCCAGCGCTCCGATAGACCGTGAGGTGAGCGCCTGATCGACGATCCCGCGAGCCTGCGCCCAGGAGCGTGCGGCGATGTCAAACACGACCGGTACCCGCACGCGCCATAGCTCGCCACGGTCGCCGTCATCGGGAAGCTCCGCCATGATGGTCCCTCCTACCTCTCTGGTGCGCACTCCTCGCGCACATCACAGAGGTAGGCGCCGCTCACGAGCGTTCGATGGTCGCTTCCTTCCGCGGTCTTCTCAACCCGCTCCGGGTGTTCGCCCGGCCGGCGGGTCAGGGGTCGGTGTGCCGCATCGCGACGCGGTCGATGCGTGAGGCGATCAGCGGGACGAAGCTGGGGTCCTTCTCGATCGCGACCACCCGCATCCCTTCCTCCAGCGCCGCCTCCACCGTCGCGCCCGAGCCGGCGAACGGCTCGAGCACGAGGCCGCCCCGCGGGGTGAGCAGGCGCACCAGCCACCGCATCAACGACAGCGGCTTCACCGTCGAATGCGAGACCCCGAACGCGCGCGGCCGCTCCGTTCCCGGCGCCTTGTGCTCGTAACGGAAGATCGGGAACCGACTCGAGGCCGGCGTTCCACGCCACGAGCCGGTCAGCAGATCCAGCGCCTCGGCCTGCGCGCCATCCAACGCCACATTAGCCGGCCACCGGCCCTCACCGAACCGTGCCGCGTCGATGTGCAACGCCCCGGTGCCATGCGTCAGCACGCTATCGACCACCGTGCCTGGGACGGGCTTGCGGGCGATGATGATCGGCTCGAACGATGGCCGCAACCCGGTGCCCCAGCCCGCCCACTGCTTCGCGTCCTCGCTGACCGGTGCGCCCTGCTGCACGACACGACGTGTCGTCCCGAGCACTCCCTCCCGCTCTGACTCCTGCACCACCCGGTCCGGGCGCAGCACCCCGTTGCGCTTGTCCAGTGCATACGCGAGATCCATGCTCTTGGGCATCCCCGAGGAGTACAGCCACGCAATCTGATCGCGCACCTCGAACCCCGCGTCCTCGATCCCGCGCACCATCCGATGCCACGTGCGGGTGCCGCCAAACGCCGCCAAGTGCGCGCCCGGCTTCAACGCGTGCAATGCGCCGCGCGCCCACGCCGCGCACCACGCCTCGAACACCTCCGGCCCGGTCATGGTCGACAGGTCGACGTCCGGCAGCGACTCCGCGAACCCCGCGGCGCCGTCCCAAGCGTGCCCGTTGAACTCCAGGCCATAGGGCGGGTCTGTCACCAGCGCATCCGCCACTCCGGCGGCCAGCCGGGGAAGGACCCCGACAGCGTCCCCACCGAAGATGACCGCTCCGTCCCGGTCGATCTCGACAGGAAGATCGCCGGACCCATAGGCATGCGGAACCTCGTGCGGCATGGAGTACCTGCTCTCAGAGCATGTTCGCCGCCGTTGCCCGGCGAAACCCGTGCCAGCCAGGTACGCCCACCCGAACGCCCGCCGAGCACCCATGCCGCCGCTTCCCGATCACCCCTTCGGTCGTCGACCCAGCGGACGCCCGGGCCCCACTCCAAGTGCTCCACACGATCGGCAATCAACGATCAGGGCTGGAAGGTGGCAGCCAGGGTGGGCGCCCACGCCGTCAGTCCCTGACGACAGTCGACCGTTCTCACCTGCGCCCGGACGTGGTGTCTACATCCGTTCCGGTGCGCTTACGCCCAGTAGGTAGAGCCCGTTGCGGAGGACCTGGCCGGTCGCATCATTGAGCCACAACCGTGATCGGTGCACTGTCATGACGGCTTCTCCGCCGATTGGAGTGATTCGACACTGGTCGTACCAGCGGTGGTAGAGGCCTGCGAGCTCCTCCAGATAGTGGGCGACGCGGTGCGGTTCGCGCAGTTCCGCGGCAAGGGACACGATCCAAAGAAATTCGTGCAGCGCGACCAGAAGTACCGACTCGGTCTCGTGTGCGAGCAGGCCGGGGGAGAACTCGTCGCGCGTGACGCCTGATGCTGCGGCCTTGAGCGCAGCATTATGCGTGCGAGCGTGCGCGTACTGCACGTAGAAGACCGGGTTGTCGTTCGTGCGTTTGCGAAGAATCTCCGCGTCTAGCAAGAGCGGCGAGCTCATGGGATAGCGCTCGAGCCAATAGCGCAGGGCGTCAGTGCCCAGCCAGTCGCGCAAGTCGTCGAGTTCGATGATGTTGCCCGAGCGCTTGCTCAGGCGCGCACCATCGATCGACACAAGCTGTCCGACGAGCACCTCGATGTCTTTCTCGGGGTCGTCCCCGGCGGCGCCGGCGAGAGCCTTGAGCCGCGGCGCATAGCCGTGGTGGTCAGCACCGAGCAGGTAAATCTTATGGGCGAAGCCGCGGTCACCCTTGCTGAAGTAATACGCGGCGTCGGCTGCGAAGTACGTGTAGTCGCCGTTGAACCGCCGGATGACTCGGTTCTTATCGTCGCCGAAGTCGGTTGTGCGTACCCACACCGCACCCTCCTCGTCGAACACGTGGCCCTTCTCGCTCAGCCGGGCGACGGCCCGGTCCACGAGGCTTGGACCGCCGTTCTCAGGCTTTGGGTGCAACTCGCGCTCCGAGAACCACATGTCGAAGTGCACATCGATTTTCGCGAGCGAGGAGCGTAGATCACTCAATTGGAGGTCGTAGGCGCGGTCGCGGGCTGTCGTCAGCTGCGCTTCCACCAACAGCCCGAGCAAGTCAGGGTGCGCAGCGATCACCCGCATCGCGAGGTCGGTTATGTACGAGCCGGGATAGCCGTCCTCCGGCGTCGGGTCACCTTTCGCCGCGGCGAGCACCGAGCGGCCGAAACGCTCCACTTGAGCCCCGGCGTCGTTGATGTAGAACTCCCGTACGAGTGTGGCGCCACTGGCGAGTAGCAGCCGCCCGATCGAGTCGCCGAGTGCGGCCCAACGGGCGTGGCCGATGTGCAACGGCCCGGTGGGATTCGCGCTCACGAACTCGAGGTTGATTGGTCGACCGCGCTGTGTGAAGTTCGAACCGAACGCTTTTCCTGTTTCCACGATCGTCTTGGCAATGGCGCCGTTAGCCGCCGTGTCTAGGCGAACGTTGATGAAGCCCGGACCCGCGACCTCGACGTTCGCGATACCTGGCGTTTCGGTCAAACGCCGCGCGATCTCTATCGCGAGCTCGCGCGGCTGGGCTCCGAAGCTCTTAGCGAGCTTGAGGGCAGCATTGGAGGCCCAGTCGCCATGGTCACGGGTCCGGGACCGCTCGAAAGCGAGGTCCACAGCAGCCATCTCCGCCCACGAGCCTGGTCGTCGCTCTTCTGCGAGCGCGGCGAAGGCAGCAAGCAATGCAGCGCTGAGGGATTGAGTCATGCAGGCGTCCACGCACGGAGGAACGCGACCACCTTGGATGGGGGGATTTCACAAGCTCGTAGGTGATCCGCAGCGGCGGTTCGATAGATATTCGCGCTCACGTAATCGGTGCCACCGAGCTCTCGAGCCGAGATCGTGACGCTTCGCCCGTGTGCGCGAGTGGAGCGCGCCAATCCGTAGCTTCGCCCGTTGTAGATCGCACGCGTCCAGCCTTCTGGTACCCGCTCGAGGAGGTCCCCTAGAGTCATCGACTCGAGGTCGGGCGTCGCGCGATCTTGCGTTTGATGGGTCAACGTTCAGTCCCGTGCGCCTCATCGCTGTTCTCCCGTGCGATCACGCTGCGGAAGTCGGCGTCATCTCTTCGGATCTGATGGGCGGTCTCAAGCACCGCGTCGATGTCGACTTCGGGAACGAACACCGCGCCGGATGAGTCGCAGAGAACGTACTGTCCAGGATGTACACCGACTCCCCCGATCACGACGGGGACATTTGCTTGGAACGGCGTGACGTCACCTCCACCCCATGCCACAGCTTCCCCCGAACACCAGGCAGCGTAGGGCTCGTCTGCCAGTTCATCGAAGTCACGGAGTCGACCGTCGGTCAGCACTCCGGCGAGTCCGGCATTGGCGAGTCGAGAGAGTTTGGTTCCTCCAGCGAGTGACGTCTCCGTGTAGCCGTTGCTCGCCATCACCAGAACAGTGTGCGCAGGATCAGCTGATGCGCCGTGCACCGCCCGATGAAACAACCGGCCGAAATTGAACTCCCCGGGGTTCAGCCGCTCGGCGCAAGTGGGGAAGAACGAGATAGTGATGACTCGGCCAAACATGCCGCGCGAGGGAACGGGGCTTATCAGCCCGGTGACGTGTGCTCGGTGTCGATGTACTCGTCCCAACGCATCTGTCACGTCAGCGCATGTGAGTCCCGCAGCCAAGAGCGACCGACGCGCTTCCGCCACGCTCGGCGAGCGGTCTTCTGGATCGGCTTCCATCGGGTTCCCCCCTCGTAGGACAGATCCGTAATGGTGTCTGCAACGGTCGACGCTACACGTCCACACTAGACATGATTGGACCTTAAGGACCACAATGGACCAAGTACACGGAGACTGCCGATGCGGAGGCGCGCCAAGATGTCCGACACTCAATCGACCCTCGAGACCGCACCCGACGCGGTGGTGGCGTCGGGACTTCTCGCGCCGATAGTGCTTGGGCTCCAGGCTCTCGCTGTCAACGGCAAGCATGCACACTGGCACGTACGCGGCCAGAACTTCTTCGCGATCCACGAACTTCTCGACTCAATCGTCGATAACGCCCACGCCAGTGCTGATCTAGCCGCCGAGCGGATCATCGCACTGGGAATGCCGGTCGACGCACGCGTAGAACGGCTTGCCTCGAGTACTTCGACGCACGTCACCGCTGGGTTCAGTCAGTGGGACGACGCGGTGCGAGCTCTGGTTGCGGACCTCGACATCGTGATCGACGACACGCAAGCTGCCATCGAAGGTCTCGACGGAGTCGACCTTCCAAGTCACGACGTCGCGATCGCCGTCATGCAGACGCTCGCGAAGGACCGATGGTTCCTCTTCGCGCACCTGGCCGAATAGCTGCGCACTGCCGGCCGGACACAGCAGATATGGATATTGAGCCTCTCAATACACCCGAGGACATGTTCGTCGGCTCGTGCTTCGCGGATTACCGTTCCGCTCTTCTCGGAGCGGACCTGGTCTACAACGACGAATCGACTCACCGGTTCTACGCCGATGGCCGCACCGTTCATACCCGAGGGCTGTCCACGACTACAGGGACATGGCGGCTCACGCGCGGCGGCAAGCTCACCTTGTCTTGGCCAAATAGACATCGGAAGTCCTTCCACATCGGCTGGGCGAGAGACGACACCGTCGTCGTCGGCCTCTCGCTTACCGAGCGAAGGTCTGGAGAAACGACGATCGGGCGGTTCCGCTTCGTTATCGACAGCCCAAGCGCTCTCTCGCAGGAGTAGAGGACTTGGACGGGTCACTCTCCGGAGCCCTCTCCAGCATTGACATAGCAGCCGACCTGCCGCGATCCCTCTTGCAAACGCCTACTGCCGACTCCGGACGTCGCCCGAGTGTCCGAGTCACTCCGGAATTAGCAGTCGCTCAGCCCGCTCACGCGCAAACTCGACCGGGCTGATCCCATAGCGTCGTTTGAATGCGCGACTCGCAGCGGAGCGGCTCGACCAGCCAGTCTCACGCGATGCCTCCGCGACAGAGAGGTGATTCTCCACCAAATGCTCGGCCATGCGATCGATCCGCACGTTCCAGAGGAATGCAGCAGGCCCGATTCCGAGTTCCTCCCGGAAGAGTCGTGTCAGTTGCGATTCCGATAGGGAGACCTCGGAAGCGAGAGCGCGAACGGACCAAGGCTTCGCCGGATCCTGACGTAACACCCACACCGCCCTCGCCACTTCGAGACGCACTGTCCGCCGTGACCGGTCCGGAGAACTGCTCGCCGACGACCCATTCCCCGCCATGCGTCCGATGTCTGAGAACAGACTCGCGAGGTCCGCGTACACAGCGAAGTCATCGACCACCTTCAATCTGTGTTCGGAGAGGGTGACGAGTCTGCGCCGTAACGTGGCCATCGCGGCCTCCCCCAGATGTAGCGTGCCGGCATTTTCGCCCATCGATGTCGCCCTC